>JAKDNC010000134.1 GCA_030452025.1 Nocardioides sp.
CGGTCGACTCGCGGAGTACGACCGCGGCTCGCAGCCCACGATGGCGGGCGCCGTCGCGGGGCTCGTCGCGCGTGTCTGGGTCACCAAGGAGCCCGACCCCGAAGACGCACGGGCCGCACTGGTGACCCTCACCGAGGCGGGCCGCGAGGCGCTGGCCGTCGTACGCCGCCGCAACGCCGAGGCCATCGCCGCCGCGGTGACCGACCATCCCCACCTGTCCCCCGACGATCTCGCCACCGCCGTCTCGGTGTTGCGCGAGCTGCTCGAGGCAACCTCGCAGAAAGGCATGAAGTGACCCACGCAGCATCCCCCGAGACCGAGCCAGTTGCGTCGATGTGGAAGCAACCACGCGCAGTGTGGGCCGTGGCGTTCGCCTGCGTCATCGCGTTCATGGGCATCGGACTGGTGGACCCGATCCTCAAACCGATCGCCGACGAGCTCGGCGCGAGCCCCAGCCAGACGTCACTCCTGTTCACCAGCTACATGGCGGTCATGGGCGTCGCGATGCTGATCACCGGCGTGATCTCCTCGCGGATCGGCGCGAAGCGCACCCTGCTCATCGGCCTTGCCCTGATCATCGTGTTCTCCGCGTTGGCCGGGGCCTCTGACTCGATCGGCGCCATCGTCGGCTTCCGCGCCGGGTGGGGCCTGGGCAACGCACTGTTCGTGGCGACCGCGCTGTCGACCATCGTGGTCGCTTCGGCTGGCTCGGTCGGCCAGGCCTTGGTGTTCATCGAGGCAGCGCTCGGCCTGGGCATCGCCGTCGGCCCGATCGTCGGCGGTCAGCTCGGCTCGATCTCCTGGCGGGCACCGTTCTTCGGCGTCGCCGCCCTGATGGTGATCGCCCTCATTGTCACCACGTTCCTGCTGCCGACCACTCCGCCCACCGGGCGCAAGACCTCCCTCGCCGATCCGTTCAAGGCGCTGCGTCACCCGGGCCTTCTGGCTGTTGCGCTGACGGCGCTCTTCTACAACATGGGCTTCTTCACACTGCTTGCCTTCGCCCCGTTCCCGCTGGACATGGGCGCCGCGCAGGTCGGGTGGATCTTCTTCGGGTGGGGCGTCCTGCTCGCGGTCGCCTCGGTCTGGACCGCCCCCGCGCTGCAGCGCCGCTTCGGCACGGTGCCCTCGATCCTGGGCGCCTTGCTCCTGTTCACCGCGGACCTCGCGATGATGGCCCTGTTCACCGATTCCAAGACCGTCCTGGTGGTCGGGATCATCTTGGCCGGCGCCTTCCTCGGCATCAACAACACGCTGATCACCGAAGCCGTGATGGGTGCGGCTCCGGTCGAGCGCCCGGTCGCGTCGGCGGCGTACTCCTTCGTGCGCTTCTCCGGCGGCGCTGTGGCCCCCTGGGCCGCCGGCCGACTGGGCGAGGAGATCAACATGAGCGCGCCGTTCTGGATGGGCGCCGCGGCCGTCCTGATCGGGACGATCATCATGGCCTTCGGAAGCCGCTACCTGCCCAGCGAGAAGTCACCTTCGCCGCACAGCACCGAGGAGGCTGACGCCGTCCTGGTCGGCGACCTCGACTGACTTCAGCCTCACCCTGCGCCCGTCCCGAGCGATCGGGGCGGGCACTTGACGTCCGCAGGCCGCGACCGGCGCCCTGTGGATATCTTCTGCAGGCTCGGCCGACGCTGATCTAGTTTCGTGACATGACTCAGATCTCGGCTGATTCCACCACCCGCCTGACCATCGCATCCTTCGGTGTTCGCTTCGCCGCTTATGCCATCGACTCGGTGTGCGCGTTCGTGCTGCAGATTCTTGTGGTCCTCGCGCTGATGATTGCTCATTCCACCTTGGAGTCGATGTTCAGCGTGGCGATGATGCTGCTCTGGTACGCACTGTTCTGGCGCTTCGCACACGGAACTCCGGGAAAGCTGGCACTGAGTCTCCGGATCGAGCCGTGGGCGGGCCCCGGTCGGCTCTCCTGGTGGTCGGTGCTGCGCAGATACCTCACCCAGTTCGGTATCCCGATCCTGATCACCAGCCCCTTCGCATTCAGCCACGCCACCGGCGACGAGCTCGAGACGGTCATGCTGGGGCTGCTCGTCACAGTCTTCCTCGCATTTTGCTGGACGATGCTCGACTGCCTCTGGTCACTCGGCAACCCGGCGCACCAAACACTCCACGACAAGGCTGCGGGCACCGTCGTCGTCCGGGAGACGCGTTGACCGCGTCGTCACCCACTGCCGCAGGACCCCGGCCGTGGGATTTTCCGCAACGGCCTAGCGATCGACGTTGACCGTCGCGACGCCACCACCGACGCGAGCGATGACGGCCAGCGACGGCTGCGAGGTCGGGTTGCTCTCGCGATGCACCGTGTGGGCCGGCACGTGCACGAAGTCGCCCGGGCCGGCGTCGAGGTGCCCGTCGTACCCTTCGAACTCGATGCGGAGGACGCCCTCCACGACGTAGAGGCTGGACTCGTTGGTGTCGTGGTGATGCCAGCCGGAGACCGCGCCCGGCTCGGTGCGCACCTGACCGGCCCACAGCATCGGCAACTCGAAAGCCCGGTGCCGGAGCATCCCGGGAGTCGGGTCGGCAGACTCCAGGTCTGCTCCTCGGATCACGCGCACCGGCTCAGCCATCTGCCCAAGTTAACCCGCTGAGCGGCCCGCGCGCCATGCGTGTCTGCGTGTACTGGATGCGACACTCCCGCTTCCCGGATTCCCACCGAGAACAGTCACCCACCGACCGCTCCGGGAATCAGAGATTGCCGCGGTACTGGATGCGACACTCCCCGCTTCCCGGATTCCCACCGAGAACAGTCACCCACCGACCGCTCCGGGAATCAGAGATTGCCGCGGGCGTCCTGTTCCCTCTCGATCGCCTCGAACAGCGCCTTGAAGTTGCCCTTGCCGAAGCCCAGCGAGCCGTGCCGCTCGATGAATTCATAGAAGACCGTCGGGCGGTCCCCCATCGGCTTGGTGAAGATCTGGAGCAGATAGCCGTCTTCATCTCGGTCCACGAGGATCTTGCGCTTCTTGAGCTCCTCGATCGGCACCCGCACCTCACCGACCCGGTTCCGGAACTCCTCGTCGTCGTAGTAGGAGTCGGGGGTCTCGAGGAACTCCACGCCGTTCTCGCGCAGAATGTCGACCGAGCGCAGGATGTCGCTGGTCGCCAGGGCGATGTGCTGGCATCCGGCCCCGTCGTAGAACTCGAGGTACTCATCGATCTGGGACTTCTTCTTCGCCACGGCAGGCTCGTTGAGCGGGAACTTCACCCGATGGTTGCCCGAGGCGACGACCTTGCTCATCAGCGCGGAATATTCGGTCGCGATGTCGTCGCCGACGAACTCGGCCATGTTTGTGAACCCCATGACCGAGTTGTAGAACTGCACCCACTCGTCCATCTGGCCGATCTCGACGTTGCCGACACAGTGGTCGACAGCCTGGAAGAGCCGCTTCGGGTGGCCCTCCCGACGGGCGACGGTGGTGGTACGTGCCACGAAGCCGGGCAGGTAGGGACCCGAGTACTTCGACCGGTCGACCAGAGTGTGCCGGGTATCGCCGTACGTCGCGATGGCGGCGCGACGGATCGTGCCGTGCTCGTCGGTTTCGTCGTTCGGCTCCTCGATGATCGTGGCACCGACCGAACGGGCATGTTCGATGCACTTGTCGACATCCGGGACCTCGAGGGCCAGATCGACGACCCCGTCACCGTGGTGGCGCTGGTGGTCCAGCAGCGGGCTGTTGGGGGTGACGCCGCCGGTGAAGACGAAACGCGCCGACCCCGAACGCAGCACATAGCTCTTCGATTCGCGGCAGCCGGTCTCCGGGCCGCGGTAGGCCTCGAGCTCCATGCCGAGTGCGAGCTGGTAGAACGTCGCGGTCTGCGTCGCGTTGCCGACAACGAACACGATCGCGTCCATCGCGGTCACCGGGAACGGGTCGGAGGCGGCGTCGTACTCCACCAGTCCGACAAGCTGCTTGAGCTGATCGAGGGTGAGGTCCGCCTTGAGTTCGTCAGTGGTCAGTGCGCCGCCGCTGGAAGCCGTCGTAGTCATGGATTCAGACTGTCGGGCGAGGACAAGGTGTGCAACAGTGCTGCGAAGGACTGTGCAATCTGTCCACCACAGGAGTCATTGATGGATCAGCTCGACACCACATTGCTCGACCTCTTTGCAGTCGAGCCCCGGATCGGAGTGCTCGAAGCCTCGCGGCGACTCGGCGTGGCCCGCGGCACGGTCCAGGCGCGACTCGACAAGCTCAGCGCCAGCGGGGTCGTGACCGGCTGGGGTCCAAGCCTCGATCCGGCCGCGCTGGGCTATCCCGTCACCGCGTTCCTGACCCTCGAGATCCGCCAGGACGCCACCGACCTCGGCGGTCATGACGCCGTCGCCCGCAAGCTCGAGCAGATCGACGAAGTTCTCGAGGCCTACACGATCACCGGCGCCGGTGACATGTGGGTGCGGGTGGTGGCCCGCTCCAACGCCGACCTCCAGCGGGTCATCGACCGGGTGCTCGCCGACCCGGCCATTGTGCGCTCCACGACGGTGATCGCACTGGCCCGGCAGGTGCCCTACCGGGTGCTGCCGCTGGCGGCCACCACCACCCGAGAAACCGCCTGAGGGGCGCGTCGGCGTGAGCGTTCAGGCCAGTCGCGAGGCGACCTCGGCCGCAGCCCGCGCCACGTGCGACCCGACGGCCTCGACGTCCAGCCTGCCCAGGGTCACGATCCCCACCGAGGCCTCGAGTCCCTCGACTCCGCGCACCGGCGCTGCCAACCCCGTCGCTCCCGGCTGCAATTCCCCCTCGGTCACCGCGAACGGCGGCTTCCCGCGATCACGGCCAAGCAGGATGGCCTTGCCGGCGGCACCCTGGGAGAGGGGATGCCTCGCCCCGATCCGGTAGGCAACGTGGAAGTCGGTCCACGACGGCTCCACGACGGCCAGCGCGAGAGCCTCCTCCCCCTCGGCGACCGTGAGGTGCGCCGTACACCCGGTCAGGTCCGCGAGCTTGCGCAGGACCGGCACCGAGATGTCGCGCAGCACGGGCTGAACGGCGGAAGCGAGGTGGAGCACCCCGAGCCCCACGTGCAAGCGGGATCGCGCGTCACGGCGGACGAGTCCGTGTTGCTCGAGGGTGGCCACGAGCCGATAGACGACCGTGCGGTTGACCCCGAGCCGGGACGCGATCTCCGTGATCGTCAGACCCGCATTGGTCTCGGCGAGCACCCGCAGCACCTGCAGGCCCCGATCGAGGGTCTGAGAGGTCTCGGTCGCCATGACGCCCAGCCTACTCAGGAGGACTTCCGCGCCGCCCAGTCCCGGATCTGGTTGATGCGCGCGTGCAGCTGCTCCGACGTGGCAACGGCTGCGGCCGGCCCGCCGCACTCCTTGCGCAGGGTTGCGTGTGTCACCCCGTGGGGCGTCCCGGTCCGGTGGTTCCAGGCGGCGACCAGGCCGTTCAGCTCCCGACGCAGGATCGCGAGCTGCTCGTGGGTGCTGACCTGTTCCACCGTGTCCGGCTGGGGCGATGCCTTCTTGGTCGCCTTCGACTTCTCCGCCCGTTCGGACTGGCGGGTGCGCAGCAGGTCGCGGACCTGGTCCGCCTCAAGCAGGCCGGGGATCCCGAGGAAGTCCATCTCCTCCTCGGAGCCGACGTGGACCTCGCCGGCGTGGCCGAACTCGCCGCCGTCGTAGAGGACACGGTCGAAGGTGGCCTGGGAGCCGACGGCCTCCCAGGGCAGGAGCTGCTCCTCCGCCGACGCGGACTCCGAGGCGTTCGCCTGATTCATCAGGTCGTCCTCCGCGGCGAAGATGTCGTCCTCGTCAGCAACCGTCTTGCCGAGTGCATGGTCCCGCTCGACCTCCATCTCCGAGGCGTGGCTGAGCAGGCCCGGGACCGACGGCAGGAAGACCGAGGCGGTCTCACCGCGCTTGCGGGCCCGCACGAAGCGGCCGATCGCCTGGGCGAAGAAGAGCGGCGTCGCGGTGGTCGTGGCATAGACCCCGACGGCCAGCCGTGGGACGTCGACACCCTCGGAGACCATGCGTACGGCGACCATCCAGCGGTCATCGGACTCGGTGAACGTCGCGATCTTCTTCGACGCCCCCTTCTCGTCCGACAGGACGGTGGTCGGAGCCTGGCCCGTGATCTCCTTGAGCAGTCGGGCGTAGGCGCGCGCAGCGTCCTGGTTGGTCGCGATCACCATGCCGCCCGCGTCGGGCACGTGACGACGCACCTCCGAGAGGCGCCGGTCCGCGGCCTGCAGCACCGACGGCATCCACGAGCCGGAGGGGTCCAGCGCCGTGCGCAGAGCCTGGGCGGTGGCGTCCTTGGTCAGCGGCTCCCCCAGCCGGGCGGCGACCTCGTCCCCGGCCCGGGTCCGCCACTGCATCTCCCCCGAGTAGGCCATGAACAGCACCGGACGGACGACGTGGTCGGCCAGCGCGTGCGCGTAGCCGTAGGTGAAGTCGGCGACCGAGCGCGGAATCCCGTCGGGCCCCGGCGCGTAGGTCACGAACGGGATCGGATTCACATCGGAGCGGAACGGCGTACCGGTCAGGGCCAGGCGACGGTGCGCCGGGTCGAACGCCTCGCGCACGCCGTCACCCCACGAAAGGGCGTCGCCGCCGTGGTGCACCTCGTCGAGGATGACCAGCGTCTTGAACCGCTCGGTCCGGATCCGGTGGGCCAGAGGATTGACCGCGACCCCCGCGTAGGTGAGGGCGACCCCCACGAAGTCCTGGGAGGTCTTGCCCTGGCCGGCGGCGTAGTTGGGATCGATCGGAATCCCTGCGCGTCCGGCGGCCTCAGCCCATTGGGTCTTGAGATGCTCAGTGGGCGCCACGATCGTGATGCGGTCGACGATCCGGCGACCCAGGAGCTCGGCCGCGACGGTGAGGGCGAACGTCGTCTTCCCGGCGCCCGGGGTGGCCACGGCCAAGAAGTCCCGGGGCTGGTTGGTGAAATACTTCTCCAGCGCCGCCGACTGCCAGGCACGCAGCTTCTGTGCCGTCCCCCAGGCAGCGCGATCCGGCCAGGCCGGTGTGAGCGCGGGTGGAACGGCTTCGGGCCGTCCGATCACGCGTCGTCCCCGTTCCCGTCACCGTTGCCGGGAATCTCCTCCCAGATCTCCTTGCACTCTGGGCAGACCGGGTAGTTCTCCGGGGAGCGGCTCGGGACCCACACCTTGCCGCAGAGCGCGATCACCGGCGTACCCATCACAATGGCCTCCATGACCTTGTCCTTGGGCGCGTAGTGCGAGAACCGCTCGTGGTCGCCCTCGTCGACGGGGAGCGTCCGACGATCCTCGAGGACGTCTGTCTGACTGAAGCCGATAGTGGTACTCACGGAGTCGAGTCTATGTCAGGAGTCAGTTCATCAAGGGGTCGGCGGGACGTGTTGATACCCACGCGAGGCTTCCGGGCTGGCGACGCAGGAGCTCGCGGCGCAGATCGTCGGTGTGTTCGCGGAACAGGTCCCCGGGCGCGCCGGGGACGACATACCAGCTGCCCTCGGCGATCTCGTCCTCCAGCTGCCCGGCTCCCCATCCCGCGTAGCCCGCGTATAGACGCATCTCCCGCAGGCTGCCGTCGACCAGCTCGACCGGGGAGTCCAGGTCGACCATCCCGACATCGTCGAACGCGGGACGCCAACCGACAGGCTGGTCCTCCGCATCGCGGAGTCGCGCCACGGCGAGTGCGGAGTCGAGGGCGACGGGCCCGCCGATGAACATCACCTCGGGCGTCGTGGCGACCTCGGCCCACGGCTCGAGGACGTCGCCGACCAGCACCTGCGAAGGGCGGTTGATCACCACACCGAGTGCGCCGTCGGCGTCCGCGTCAAGCAGGAGGATCACCGCCGACGCGAAGTTGGGATCGAGCAGCGCAGGGCTGGCGATCAGCAACGAGCCGGCTGTCGGTTCCATCCCTCCAGCATGCCCCACGACCGCCGAAATGCAGACAGGCCCCGTGCCCGACGCCGTTGAGGGAGGGAGCGGAGGAGAGTCCGCGTGCGCCGAGGCCGGGGCCCGTCGGTTCGGGAGATCAGGCCGCCAGGGCCGCCTTGATGCGGTTCAGGAATGAGCCGTTCCCGGACGGGGCCACGGGCAGCGCGAGGTCCGCACGGGCGGCATTCTCGATCGCCGCGCCACGCTGACTGCCAGAACGATCGACATCCATCGAGGAGACCTGGCCGGCCATCACGGCCAGCATCTGGTGCTCCTTGGTGGTCGAGACG
>JAKDNC010000135.1 GCA_030452025.1 Nocardioides sp.
CGCCACGTGACGGACTCCCAAGTGTCACCGACGGGAAAGCGGTAGGCCTCGTTCGGGGCGGACTGCTCGACGCGCTCAAGGAACTGAAGTGCCACGTTCTTGGGCATCTTCTCGATGAACGAAGCGTCGTGATTGATGGGCATGGGGCTCCCTGCGCGTGACTGAACGCCCTGGCGGGCGCTGGTTACTGATCGGTTAGGAGTAACCTAGATCACTACGTCGAACCTCGCATGTGTTCGCCGCACTGTGGAACGGATCAATGTGTGGCGACCCTCTGGCGGACCGCCTCCGCGAGCCCGTCGATGGCGAGCAGGTCAGGCTGCAGGTGCCGCTCGGTGGTCAAGGCGCGGAACATGTGCGAGACCGTCACCTTGTGGTCGGGGCGATGCTCGACGACGATCTCGTCCCCCGCCTGCATCCGCCCCTCTTCCAGCACGCGCAGGTAGGGCCCCGGCCGGTAGTCGGCGGTGAACCGACGCAGCCATGCCGTGTTGTCGAAGCCATCCAGTCCGAGCCAGTTTTTGAAGACACTGCAGGGGATCCGGACCGTGGCGACCTCCAGGACAACCTCGCCGATGCGCCAACGCTCGCCCACCAGCGCCTCGTTGACGTCGATCCCGACGGTCGTGAGGTTTTCACCGAACTGCCCGTTGCGGATCGGCCCACCGAGCTCGCGTTCCCAGCGGTCGAGATCCTCGCGGGCGAACGCGTAGAGGGCCTTGTCGGGTCCGCCGTGGTGGACGGTGTCGGCGACTTGGTCGCCGACAATGCCGCCCAGGCGACGCACCTCGACCGGCCCTCGGGCCGGATGCTTGTCGATCGCGGTGCGCTTCAACTTGCCCGCCCACTCCTCGTCGCGGGGCAGGCCAACACTGATCTGGAGAACCTCAGGCGATGCCATGGAGGGATCTTCTCACCGCTCGCAACCCTTTTCCCCGCGGCGTTGAGGCAGATGTCTACGTGATCGCCGCGACGCCCCGGGTCAGTCCTGGACGGCCTTGGCGATCGTCACGCACATCGTGACCCACTCCTTGCCGGAGTCCGAGAGATCGGTCGCGAGCCGAGCGGCGTCCTCGAGCGCCCACGTTGCGTTGAGCATCATCCGCAGCACCACCCAGTCGCGAGCCCGCTCCTGATCGAGATCGGCAGCGTCGACCAAGGTGTGGAACCGGCGCCGGATCCCGTCCCGCACGTTGCCAGCGAGCTCATCGCACCGGTTCCACAGCATCGGTGCAAGCTCGTAGTGCGGGTCGCCGCTCATCGGCTTCGGGTCGATCACGAGCCACGGTTCGCGGTCCGCGGCCAGGACGTTCTGGTAGTGCAGGTCACCGTGGATCATCGTGCCGTCGCATGCCTTGTCGGCGACGAAGTCACCGGCCAGCGCGATCGCCTGCTCGACCAGTCGCGGTGGGAGTGGTGCGTCCCGGGTGAGGTTGGTCAGCGACTCGCGCCATCGATCGACGTACGACGACAGGGTGCGCAGCCGAGGGGGTGCGGGCAGGTGGATGCGGGAATAGAGGCCGGCCACGATCTCGCAGGCCTCGAGGTCCCACAGACTGTTTAGGTCCTCGTGGTGCAGCCGCTCGAGCAGCAACGCCCGCCGCCGCGGGTCTGCCCGGAGCAGCTCGACGGTGCCACGACCGCCCCAATGCTGCAACGCGAGGTGCTCATGCTCCGACTCGTCGTCGGGGAAGGCGATCTTCAGGGCCGCCGGACGGCCACCGGGCGTACGCACGGAAAGCACGATGGAGCAGAACCCGGACATCGGCGGCCAGTCGACGGTGAGCTCCCACTCGGCGAGGAGCCCGGCGGCGATCCCCGGCAGGGAGTCGACCCAGCCTGCCCAGTCCGGACCGCGGGCGGCCATGCCGGCCAGCACCGCCTCCGGCAGGGCCACCGGTCGGGGGGCAGCAGGCACCGCTACTTCTTGCCGGGCTTCTCGGCGGACTCGGTGGTGGAGAGTGCGGCGATGAATGCCTCCTGGGGCACCTCGACCGTGCCGACCATCTTCATCCGCTTCTTTCCCGCCTTCTGCTTCTCGAGCAGCTTGCGCTTCCGGCTGATGTCACCGCCGTAGCACTTCGCGAGCACGTCCTTGCGGATCGCGCGGATGGTCTCCCGGGCGATCACTCGGGCACCGATGGCAGCTTGGATCGGCACCTCGAACTGCTGCCTCGGGATCAGGTCCTTCAGCTTCCCGGCCAGCATCACGCCGTAGCTGTAGGCCGCGTCCCGGTGCACGATCGCGGAGAAGGCGTCGACGGTCTCACCCTGGAGGAGGATGTCGACCTTGACCAGGTCGGCGGACTGGTCGCCGACCGGTTCGTAGTCCAGGGAGGCGTATCCCTTGGTCCGTGACTTCAACTGGTCGAAGAAGTCGAAGACGATGTCGGCGAGCGGCAACGTGTAGCGCATCTCGACCCGGTCCTCGGAGAGATAGTCCATCCCCTGCAGGTTGCCGCGCTTGTTCTGGCAGAGCTCCATGACGGTGCCGATGAACTCGGAGGGCGTCAGGATCGTGGCGCGGACGACGGGCTCGCGCACCTCGGCGATCTTGCCCTCGGGATACTCGCTCGGGTTGGTGACCTGATGCAGGGAACCGTCCTCCATGGTGACCTCGTAGACCGCGTTGGGCGTGGTCGAGATCAGCTCGAGGTTGAACTCGCGCTCGAGCCGGTCCCTGGTGATCTCCATGTGGAGCAGGCCGAGGAACCCGCAACGGAACCCGAAGCCGAGCGCCCCGGAGGTCTCCGGCTCGTAGGTCAGCGCTGCATCGTTGAGCTGCAGCTTGTCGAGGGCATCGCGCAGCGTCGGGTAGTCGTCGCCGTCGATCGGGTAGAGACCGGCGAAGACCATCGGGACCGGGTGCTTGTAGCCGCTCAGCGGCTCGGTGGCACCGCCGTGCTGAGCGGTGACGGTGTCACCGACTCGCGACTGGCGCACATCCTTCACCCCGGTGATCAGGTAGCCGACTTCGCCGAGAGCGATCTCACCGGCCTTGACCGGCTCAGGGCTGATCACGCCCACCTCGAGCATCTCGTGCACGGCCCCGGTCGACATCATCTTGATCCGGTCGCGGTGCTTGAGCCTTCCGTCGATCACCCGGACGTAGGTGACCACGCCGCGGTAGGTGTCGTAGACGGAGTCGAAGATCATCGCCCGCGGCGGTGCATCGGCGTCGCCGACCGGTGGCGGGGTCTGCTTGACGATCTCGTTGAGCAGATCCTCGACACCCTCACCGGTCTTGGCGCTGACCCTGAGCACCTCGGACGGGTCGCAGCCGATCAGCCCGGCCAGCTCCGCGGCGTACTTCTCCGGGTTGGCGCCGGGCAGGTCGATCTTGTTCAACACCGGGATGATGTGGAGCTCGGCGCTCATCGCGAGGTAGAGGTTGGCCAGGGTCTGCGCCTCGATGCCCTGCGCGGCGTCGACCAGCAGGACCGCCGACTCACATGCCTCGAGGGACCGGGACACCTCATAGGTGAAGTCGACGTGGCCGGGTGTGTCGATCATGTTCAGCACATGGGTGCCGGCGTCGATGTCCAGCTCGGCACTTGCGTCCGCGGACACGGTCCACGGCATGCGAACGGCCTGGCTCTTGATCGTGATCCCTCGCTCGCGCTCGATGTCCATGCGGTCGAGGTACTGCGCGCGGGCTGCGCGCTCCCCCACGACACCGGTGAGCTGGAGCATCCGGTCGGCAAGGGTCGACTTGCCGTGGTCGATGTGCGCGATGATGGAGAAGTTCCTGATGATCGCGGGATCGGTGTGGCCGGGCTTCGGCGCATCCTTCGCGGGCGAGGTCAAGGTTGGCTGGCTCTCTCGGCAGGTGGAGGACAGGGGTACTTCGTGCGGCTGGTCATTGTCCCATGTACCCGGCCCAGCAACGAACCGGCACAATTGGCCGACGTGAGCACCGACCTGACCCCACCGCCCAGCGGCCAGACCGCCCGACGCGTCGAGTGGCAGTTCCTGCCACCCCACATCCGGGACCTCATCTCCGACCGCTGCGGCTCCCCGGTCGTCGAGGCCGAGTCCCAGCGTGGCGGTTTCACGCCGGGCTTCGCCTCGGTGCTCACCTGCGCGGACGGCAGCCGGCACTTCGTGAAGGCAGCCGCGGTCAAGGCCCAGAAGATGTTCGCTCGTTCCTACCGCGAGGAGGCCCGAAAGCTGGAAGCCATCGGCCGGCTCGTGCCCGCGCCCCGACTGATCTGGACCCACGACGAGGACTGGGTGGTGCTCGGCTTCGAGTACGTCGAGGCACGGCTGCCCGCCCGGCCGTGGCGTGCTCAGGAGCTGGACCGCCTCCTCGACTCGCTCGAGGAGGTCGCCGGACGGGCCTGCGACGAGTCGCTCCCGCTCGACCCGATCGTCGACGATCTGGCCGACCTGCCCCAGCACTGGCAGACGGTCCTGGCCCACCACCCCGACCTCGCGCACGCGGACGAGGCGGCCGCCCTGGCACAGCGGTTTCCGGAGGTCCTGCCCGGGACGGTCCTGCAGCACACCGACATCCGCGACGACAACGTCCTGCTCGGCGCACACGACGAACTGTGGATCTGCGACTGGAACTGGCCGGTCCTCGGCGCCGCCTGGTTCGACACACTGAGCGCGCTGATCGGCCCCCGCGGGGACGGTCTCGACGTGGAGCGCATCCTCTCCGAGCGTGCCTTGACCCGCGATGTACCGCATGAGCACATCGACATCGTGCTGGCGCTGCTGGCTGGCTACTTCCTCAAGTCTGCCGACGACCCGGTGCCGCCGACCTCGCCGTACATCCGTGAGGCACAGGCCTGGCAGGGCGACGTGGTCTGGCGCTGGCTGTCCGAACGGCGCGGCTGGTGAGATTTGGGCGCTGAGGACGCCCGCTGCTAAAGTTCCTCGTTGTGTGTTCTGGCGCTGTGCGCCGACCCACCAAGACCTGCAGCACCATCCGAAGCAGTACATCCACACCGAGACAAATCGAGGCTTGCCCAGTGGCGAACATCAAGTCCCAGATCAAGCGCAACGGACAGAACGACGCTGCGCACGAGCGCAACAAGGCGGTCAAGGCGGCCGTCAAGTCTGCCGTGCGCAAGTTCCGCAAGGCTGCGGACGCTGGCGACAAGGACGTGGCCCTGGCCGCCGCCAGGGACGCGAACACCAAGCTGGACAAGGCCGCCTCCAAGGGCGTCATTCACAAGAACCAGGCCGCCAACCGCAAGTCGGCGATCTCCAAGAAGGCCGCGACTCTCTGAGTCACCCTTCCACGAAGGCGTCGTTCCCACCGGGGACGGCGCCTTTCTCGCGTCCGCGCCTCGGCGACGGTTCAGTCGCGGCGTGATTCGCGGAGCCCGGCGATGGTGAGCACCAGACGCTCCAGGGTGTAGGCCGCGTCGTGGGCGGCGCCCTTGATGTCGGCGTCGGCCCTGGCCACGGCACGGATCGCCTCCCCCAGTCCGCTCGGGGACCAGCCGCGTGCCTGGTCGCGCAGTGTGCGGAGCTTCCACGGGGGCACGCCGGCATCGCGGGCCAGGTCGGCCTCACGGGCCCCACCCGGCGCCGAGACCACCCGGGCCAGCCCACGCGCGCTGCCGGCGAAGGCGGAGGTGATCAGCACCGGCGGGGTGCCGCCGTCCATCGCCCAACGCAACTCCTCGAGGGCTGGCACCTTCCGGCCCAGGAAGGCGTGATCGGCGACGGCGAACGACTTCGCCTCGGCACGGCCGCCGAAGTAGCGCTCCACCCTGGCGCGGTCGAGCGTCTCCCCCGGATAGTCGTTGACCAGCTGATGACTGGCCGCGGACAACGAACGCAGGTCATGACCGACGGCCTGGACCAGGAACCCGGCCGCCTCGTCCTCGATCCGGGCTCCGTGGCTGCGCACCTCGGAGACCACGAACCGCGGGACCTCCGAAGCCTTGAGGGGCTGGGACTTCACTTCCTCGACCGGCCCGAGCTTGCGCAGCTTGTTGAGCACGCCGCTGCCCTTCTGGCCGCCGCTGTGCACCAGCACCAGCGCGATGTCCTCGGCCGGGGCCGAGGCGTAGTCGAGCAGCCCGTCGACCGATTCGACCGGCAGGTCCTCGAACTTGCGCACCACGACGCAACGGGTGCTGGAGAAGAGCGACGGGGCGGCGAGCTCACCGAGGGTAGCGAGGGTCAGGTCAGCACCCTGGGCCTCGGAGAACTCTGCCTCACTGTCGTGTGCGCGCACGGCGGCACGCACACCGACGACGGTGCGTTCGTTGAGGAATTCCTCGGGCCCGGTCACCAGGGTGACCCGTCCCATGACGTCAACTGCTCGGGGTCCGGCCATGATGTCGGCAACCCTGCCACACGCCAGGGACGGTGCTCGCCTCACCCGCGAGTACGGACCGTGAGGTCAGCAAGGACGACCACGTCACCGTCCTGATCGGTGCGGTAGATCTCGGTGCCGTCGGCGGTCAACGGCTCCAGGGTCGAGGGCGCGGGATGCCCGTAGGTGTTGTCCTCCCCCACTGATGCGATGGCGACCGCCGGCGTTGTCGCCTCGAGGAACTCCATGTCCTGGTAGCGGCTGCCGTGGTGCGGAATCTTGAGTACATCCGCGTCGAGGTCCGGCAGCACTCGGCTCAGGTCCATCTGCCCCTCGGGCTCGACGTCTCCGGTGAGCAGGATGGAGACGCCACGAACCGAGGCCAGCAGGACCAACGAGGAGTTGTTGGGGTCCTCGGGGGTGACCTTCCCGTCCACGGGCCCGATCACCTGCCACGCGACGTCCCCGACCTGTTGAGATTCACCGTAGGCGGGCACCCGCATCGTTGATCCCACCGTTGACCCCACTGTCGACCCCACCGTTGACTCCACTGTCGACCCCACCGTTGACTCCACGGTCGACTGGGCCGCATCGAACTGGGCCGACGGCTCCGGGAGACCCGAGACGAGCACGGACCCGACCGCACGGCCGTCGTACACCCCGGCGATGCCGTCGACATGGTCTGCGTGGAAGTGCGTGATCACCAGAAGCGGAACCTCTGTGATCTCGAGACGGTCCAGGCACGTGTCGACCCGGCCGGGGTCGGGTCCGGCATCGACCACCACTGCGGCGCCCTCCCCCGCGTTGAGGACGATCGCGTCCCCCTGTCCGACGTCACAGACGGTCATCACCCAGTCTTCGGGTGGCCATCCGGGCGTCGGCATCGGCACGAGCACGACGACCATGAGCAACGCACACGCGGCGCCGCCGGTGAGCCTGCGCGAGAGCACCGGACCGAGGGCCGCGGCGAGAAGCACGTAAATCGTGGTGAGAAATGCGAGCGCTGCCCAACCGGTGCCCCAGTCGACCGCCGGCAGCGACGTCGACGCGGACCGGTCGGCAACCTCGATGATGGCCCGGGCGCACCACACCGCGAGGCCGCCCAGGATCTGGCCCAACGGCAGCCAGACCAACGCGAGAAGCCCACCGACCAGGCCCAGGACAGTGGCGGGTGCGACAAGCGGCGCGACCACCATGTTGGCCGCGACCGCGACCAGGCTGACCTGGCCCGAAATCGCGCAGACGACCGGCGTGCAGGCGAGCTGGGCTGCAGTGGGCACCGCGATCGCTTGTGCCACCCACAGCGGCAGCCACCGGCTCAGGGCCTCCGACCAACCGGGCGCCCACAACAAGATCCCGGCGGTGGCCATCGCCGAGAGAGCGAATCCGATCGTGGTGGCCAGCCACGGGTCCCACAACAGGAGTCCGACGACAGCAACCCCCAGGGCGCGGACACCGCGGTCACGACCGTTGGCGCCCATCCCGATCAGCGCCACGGTCCCCATGGCTGCGGCGCGTACGACGCTGGGCTCGGTGCGCGCGAGCAGGATGAACCCGATGATCCCGACGGCGCCGAGGAGATACTGCCACCGCCCGCGGACCCCGCACCAGCGCCCCACGATCAGCAGGAACCCGACGACCAGGGTCAGGTTGGTCCCGGAGACGGCGATGAGGTGGGTCAGTCCGGAGACCCGGAAGTCCTCTTTCACCGGCTCGGGCAGGGTCTGGTCGTCGCCGTCGACCAGGGCCGGGACCAGCCCGCGCTCGGGCAGCGGCCGGTGACTGGTCGCTGCCCGGATCCCGGCCCGAACCGCGGCCGAGCCACGCCACCACACCGAGGGGGGCCGGGCCCGCGGTGGCGGCCCGAACGGGGACGCGACGGCGGCCACGTCGTGCCCGTCCGAGGGCGCCAGGCG
>JAKDNC010000136.1 GCA_030452025.1 Nocardioides sp.
TGTGCTCATAGGCCGCTCATTGACTTGCGGCGGGCCAGCAGGATCAGCACGGGGGCTCCGATGATCGCGGTCACGAGGCCGACACGCATTTCGCCGCTCGGCAAGATGATCCGGCCCACGATGTCGGCACTCAGTAGCAGGATCGGTGACACGATCATCGTGAAGACGAGGATCCAGCGTTGGTCGGGTCCGACGAACCAACGGACTGCGTGCGGGACCATCAGTCCGACGAATCCGATCGGGCCTGCCAGTGCGGTCGCGGTACCGGCCAACAGGGTGACGGCGATGATGACGGCGACGCGGATGCGGCCGATCTTCACTCCCAGGGAGGCGGCGAGTTCATCGCCGAGGGCGAAGGCGTTGAGCGGGCGTGCGACCGCCAGAGCAATCAGGGTGCCAATCAGGATCAGCGGCGCGAAGGACAGCACCGTGTCGAGGTTGCGTCCGCCGATCGCACCGACGCCCCAGAACCGCATCTGGTTGAACGTGAACTCGTCAAAGAGCACAATCGCGCTCGTGAGTCCGCCGAGCACCGCACCGATCGCTACTCCGGCCAGAACCAGCTTCGCCGGCGTCGCGCGTCTGCCGCCGATGGAACCGAGTATGTAGACCAGGACGGTGACAGCAGCCGCGCCGAGCAGCGCGAACCACACATATGCCAGTGGTGCGGTCAACCCGAGGATCCCCACTGCCGCCGTGACGGCGAAGGAGGCACCGGCGTTGACTCCGAGGATCCCGGGATCGGCGAGCGGGTTGCGGGTGAGCGCCTGAATCAGCGCCCCGCACAGTCCGAGCGCCGGCCCCACGATGAGGCCAACCACAGTCCGCGGTATCCGCAATTCCCGGATCGCGAGGTGCTCGATGTTGTTGACGTCGTAGGACCAGAGCGCCTCCCAGATCGTTCCCGGTGAAATCGCGCGCGCCCCCACCGCAATGCTCAACACCGTCACGGCGCCCAACAGGACCATGGCGATAAGGAGCGCCGCTAGTCGGACCGCATTGGTCCGGGCGAGCCCTGGGCGGTGCTCATCGATCTTCTCGGCGGTCGCCTCAAGCGTCACTGCAGTTGTCACAAGCCCGCGACCTCATACAAGCGTTGGACCTCGTCGATGATCTCTTCGGAATCACGCTCCCGGTCGGCCCACAGCGCGCTGAGCTTGTCCTGGAAGTCGGTGCCGAGCTCCTCATACCGGGCGTTCCACACCTCGGCCTTCTCCTGCCAGTACGCGACGCACTTGTAGTGGCTCGCGGGCAGCTTCAGCTCGTGGCGAAGGTATTTACGGATGGCACGGTTGAGACGCCCTTCTGTTGCAACCCACACATAGGTCCCCTGGTCAATGCTCTGGCGGCGCAGCACCTCGCCGAGTTGACTGGGAGTCTGGCCGTTACCGGTTCCGCACAGCCACACGTAGTCCACACGTCCCCGTTCAACATCAGCGAACAGCCGATGGGCATGTCCGCGTACTTCCAGCACGAGCGTGGTCGGCACCTGATCGGCAGTCTGCTCCGCAATCCGCAACGCTGCGGGCAGACCAGGTTCGTCGGCGACCAGGACCTGCCGGACAGCCGCCGGGGGCCGTTCGTACAGTCCATGAGGCGCATTGATACCCAATACCTGTCCTGGCTGCGCCTGCATCGCCCACGCTGCGCCGATGCCGCCCTCATGGACCACGAAGTCGATCTCGATCTCACCAGGCGAATACTTGCGGATCGTATAGACCCTCGCCGGGGCAGGTTCGATCCCGTCGGTGAACTGCCACCCGCGCTCAACTACAACAGGCAAACGAGCTTCGTTGCCCTCGTGGAAGAACAGCCGGACATACTCATCACCCCTGTCGGTCGTGGGATAGTCACGTAGATCGGGCCCGCTGAAGGTGATACGCGCCATCCCCGGGCCAAGACGACGGGCGGCCGTCACCACGGCACTGTGAATACGCGGCTCATAGATCGACCGAAATGGTGAATCCGTCCGAGACTCTGTCGGGCCGTTCATTTGGCTGCCTGGACGACCGCTCCGCCGTCGATCGCCTTCGAGATGTCAGCGATGTAACCCCGCTCGATCGCCCACGGAATGCTCAGCACGTCGGGCCCGCTGGTGGCCATGCCCAACGTGGGATCGTCCGCAATGTAGTAGCGGCCGTTCGCGATCGGCTCCCACCGGGTGAAGATCGGATGCTGGAGCGTGTACGTGGTCTCTTCAGGAGAGTACGACCAAGCAATAACCACATCGGCGTCGACGGTGTCGAGCTTTTCGAGGCTGATGGCGGTGTACCACAGGTCCGGCTCCAAGCCCTCGCTCGCCGGTGCGAGAGCGGGACTGTCGACCATGCCGAACTCGTGCAACAGGGACACCCGGGCATCTTCGGTGATATAGGCCGCCATCTCGGTGGAACCTTCCCCGAACGTGAGGCTGTATAGGAACGAGGTACCCACGAGGTTCGCGTACTTGTCTGCCTCCGCCTTGATCTTTGCTTCGGTCTGCTCGATCAGTTCGGTCGCTTTGTCCTGCTCGCCAAGGGCCTCGCCGATCACCTCGGTGTGCTCCTGCCACGTGCCGCCGGTGAAGGGGCGATCCATGTAGGCCACTGTGGGCGCGATCTGGCTCAGCCGCTCGTATTGCACCTCGGTGAGCCCGGAGTAGACGGCGATGATGACGTCAGGCTTCAGTGCGAGGATCTGCTCGTAGTCGGGCCCGTCCTCGGTCTCCTTGACGATCTCCGGCATCGGGGCGCCGAGCTCGTTTTCGACCTGGTCACGGAACCAGGGTGTGAAGCCTTCTTCGTCTCCGCCCCACGTCTTGGGCACACCGACGGGAACCACACCAAGAGCCGCGACGATGTCGTGGTTCATCCAGCTGAGCGTGACCACACGCTCAGGCTTCTGGGGGATCGTGGTCTTACCAAGCGCGTGCTTGATCGTGACGGGAAACGCACCAGAGGAACTACCGACAGAACTGTCATCGGCGTCAGTGTTCGCTCCGGTGCATGCCGACACGACAAGCGCGATAGCCAACATGGCAACTCCGGCGACGAGACGTCGAAGAACGGGGGCAGGTCGAGTGGCAGGCATAGGTAGGACTCTCCGGTGGCACTAGGTTAGGTGATGCTTACCTAACCTAGGTTAGGAGAGATCCGAGCCTCTGGGTGGACAACTATTTACTCGTACCCGACAGTCGGAGCGGATGGAACTCTTGCGGTCGCCTGCCGACCACCCGATAAAAGGCGTTACTGAAAGCCCCGATCGTGGCGTAGCCGACCTTGCGCGCCACCGCGCCAACCGGCACGCCCTCGCCGAGCAAGTCGATGGCCCGCATGATCCGTGCTCGCGTACGCCACTCGTTGAACGTCAGTCCCGTGCTGCTCCGAAATGCCCTGGCGATGGTGCGACTGCTCAGGGACACGTCCCAGGCCCACTCTTCCAGCGGCCGGCCATCGGCAGGATTGATCAAAAGCATCTCGGCGATCGGAGCGACGCGGTCGTCCTGCGGCATCACCAAATCGAGCGTCGGGAGGCTCTCATCAGCAATGAGGTCCAGGCAGACTTGCTGTGCGCGCAGACGTTGCTGTTTCGGCATAGGAGCCTTCATCAGGTAAAGAAGCATCTCCTGCAAGGCTGGCCGCACCGTCACCGCCCGCACCTCGGAGGCGTGTTCTTTCCATGCCGACGGCAAAACATGCACGGCGGCCACCGTGGATGACGGGTCGCGTTTCACGGCGTGGGCAATACCAGCTGGAACCCACACGCCCTGCCCGACCGTCAAACTGTGCCAACTGCCGTCAACTTCGACAGAACCAGTTCCGCGGGTGGGCCAGAAGACGACATGCTCGTGATGGGCATGTCGTCCCGCTGGACATCCGTAGGAGGCATGGACGTAGTCGTGTCGCATCAGCCGCGTGGTCAGCATGTAGCCATCAGGCACGATCGCGGGATGCAGCGGCACATTCTCACGCTCGGAGGTGTCGTTCGCAGGATTCGTCAACAGGATGGACATCGAAACTCACTTCCGCGCAGACGGCACAACTGGATCACAACCAAGGCTAGCCTTACATGCCATGGCAGTGGTGTCCGGATCGGGTAAACAATCGTCCGCCCGCGCTGCTTGTTTGTCCGTAGCGTGAATGGCATGATGCCGTCTTCGCCTTCGAGCCCCGCCGATATGACTGTCGGTCGGATGCTGCGTATCGCGCTGTTGCGGTCTCGTCGGGGGTGGCGCCTGGCGGCCAGCACGCTGGGATTGGTGCTGCACCAGGCAGGGGAGGCGGCGGTGCCGATCCTGATCGGCGTGGTGATCGACCAGGCGGTGGTGCGCCGTGACGCCGGTGCACTGGCCCTCTGGTTGGGTGTGCTCGGTGTGGTGTTCGTGGTGCTGTCGGTGAGCTACCAACGCGCGACGCTGGGGATGGTCCGCACCTACGGGCATGGCGAGCACGACCTGCGCCAGCTCTCGGTGACGCGGGTGTTGCATCCCCGAGGCCGCTCGACGTATCGCAGTGTGGGTGAAGTGCTGTCGGTGACCCCCAGCGACACCTTCCGGGTGGAGGGGGTGGCATGGAGCATCGCACAGCAGGGTGCGACCGTGGCGGCGTTGTTGACGGCGAGCATCGCCCTGCTCGTCATCTCGATTCCGCTCGGGATCGGGGTGCTGGTGGGGGCGGTCGTCGTGCTGTTCGGGATGCAAGTGCTGGCCCGGCCGCTGGAGATCGTCGGAATGGCCGAACAAGGCTCGGTCGCGGCGGCCAGTCAGGTCGCCACCGACACGATGTCGGGACTGCGGATCGTCCGCGGACTGGGCGCCCAGGACGAGGTCGTGCGCCGGTACCGGGTCGCCTCAGCCGCCTCCCTACGGGGCGCAGTCACAGCGGCGAGAAAACTCATCACCTACCAGGCAGCCAGTACAGCGGTCTCGGTGATCTACCTGGGAACACTGGCACTCGCAGCAGCGTGGATGGCCACCCGTGGCCACATCACGGTCGGACAACTGGTCACCGTGATCGCCCTGGCCCAGTTCCTCCAAGGGACACTGGCTCACATCGGCACCTTCGGGGCGAACTGGGCACACAAGCGCG
This sequence comes from Nocardioides sp., assembly GCA_030452025.1. GTDB lineage: Bacteria > Actinomycetota > Actinomycetes > Propionibacteriales > Nocardioidaceae > Nocardioides. Next base: position 5,067 of record JAKDNC010000136.1, read on the forward strand.
CCTCGGCCCGCCGCCTGCACACACTCGTGGCCGACCCCTTCGCCCTCCCCGACCCCAAGCCCGACACCGACCCGCGCGGCAACGCGGTTCCGTTGGCTTGGGTCAGCGACACCGGCGTGATCGAAGCGATCCCCGGGCGGCTCGTCGGAGTGCGGGTCGATGGCGCCGCGACCGCCCGCGCCAGCTCCGCCAAACTCGGCCTACGCATACCACCCGCACCCGGCGAGGTGCATGTGCACGGCATCGATGCGCTCGACATCGGACCAGACGGCTACCGCGCGATGGTGGCGGCGCCACCCCACGATGCGACCATCTTCACCGGCACCCTGCGCGAGAACGTCACGGGCCCGGGCCAGCCCTGGGATGAGCGCGTGGTCCGCGCGGTCGCACTCGATGACGTCATCGAACACCTCGGCACGGCCGACGCCCCAATCGGCGAAAACGGCCGACGCCTATCGGGTGGGCAACGCCAACGCGTCCTGCTCGCCCGGGCACTGCACGCTCCGGCGGACGTGGTCGTGCTCGATGAACCCACCACCGCACTGGACCCACTGACCGAACAGCACGTCGCCGAAGGACTGCGCGGACTCGAGCGCACGATCGTGGTCATCACCTCCAGTCCCCTGCTCCTGAACGCCTGCCACCAGATCACCGACCTCACCACCAATGACGTCACCACCAGACTCCACGCCGGCGCAGCCGGTGGCGACCCCGTGACGGAGGGCGCACGATGACCACCACCGCTGAGGCCACGAACGAGCCCGGACCCGAGGACGGCCGGCTGCCGGTCGCTGATGCGCGTCAGAGCTGGCAGCGCGCGGCACGACTGTTGCGCCCCCAGAAGGCTGCATTAGTGGTGACCACACTGCTGTTGCTGACCGGATCGGGCGCCGCGCTGCTCATCCCCCTAGTGCTGGGTCGGATCGTCGATGCCGTCCTCGACAACTCCAGCATGAGCCAGATCACGGCCTATGCGGGCGTGGTCATCACCGCTGGGATCGTCTCGGCATTGCTCCTGCGCGCCGGCGGGCGGCTCCTGGTCGTGTGCCTGCAGAGCGCACTCGCGGGCCTGCGTGAAGAAGTCTTCGCTGCTGCCGTCAACCTCGACCAGGACACGATCGAGGACGCTGGTACCTCCGATGTGGTCTCCCGCGTCACCGGCGACGTCGAAGCCATCACCGGGGCCGTCTCCGGTGTGTTGCCGCGCTTCGTCCAAGCCGGCTTCACCATCCTGCTGACCATCATCGGCTTGGCAGCACTGGACCCGTGGCTCGCCTTGGCTGCGCTCATCGCGGTACCCGTCCAAGCGTTCACCACCGCCAGGTTCCTGCGCCGCTCCCGGCCCCTCTATCGCCGGCTACGGCGTGAGGAGTCCGACCGCGGCCAGACCATCATCGAGGCTGTCCGCGGCGCGGACACCATCACCACGGCCCGCGCCCAGACCCCGCACCTGCAACAGATCGCAATCCGCAGCCTCACCGCAGTCGAGACCCAACGCGAGACCACCCGTGCCCGCAACCGATTCAACGCCGGCCTCAACCTCGCAGAATTCCTTGGACTGGCCGCCGTCCTCGCGGTCGGGTTCTGGCGCGCCAGCGAGGCCAGCCTCTCCGTCGGCGCGGTGACCGCGGCAGCGCTGTTCTTCCATCGCCTCTTCGACCCCATCAGCGCCCTATTGTCCAGCATCGACGACCTCCAGCGCGCTGCTGCGGGCCTCGGCCGCCTCGTCGGCGTGCTCCATGCCCGCCCCCACCACCAGCCATGCCAGCAGATCGCCGACTCCAGCATCCGCATCCGGTCCTTGGCCTACCGGTACTCCCCCGCCACGCACGATGCCGTCGCCAGCATCAACCTCGACATCCCCCACGGCACCACCACCGTCCTGGTCGGGGTCTCCGGCTCTGGCAAGTCCACCCTCGCCCAACTCATCGCCGGAACACTCAAGCCCAGCACCGGCCACATCCTCATCGGCGGCGTCCCCGCCACCGAGGCCACAAACCGCGGACGACGGGCAGTACTGCTGGTCACCCAAGACACACACCTGTTCACCGGCACCCTCGCCGACAACCTCCGACTGGCCGATCCCGACGCCACCGACAACGCCCTATGGGAAGCACTGGACGCTGTCGGCGCCGACTGGGCACCAGACCTGGTCGACGGGCTCGGCACGGTACTCGGCCACGACCTCGACGATGCCCGCATCCAACAGCTCGCCCTCGCCCGGGTGCTCCTGGCCGATCCACCCGTCGTGGTTCTCGATGAGGCCACCGCCCACGCCGGCACCGGTAACGCACTCGATACCGCCGTACGCGCCGTGATCCGGGACAGGACCGCCATCATCGTCGCCCACCGCTTCACCCAAGCCGAAACCGCAGACCACATCATCGTCCTCGACCGAGGCCACATCCACGAACACGGCACCCACACCCACCTACTCGGTCAACCCGACAGCACCTACGCCCGCCTCCACACAGCCGCACACCGCGCAGACGCGATCTGATGTGGCAAGTGGTGCCGTAAAAGTCATGATCCGCGGCGCCAACGAGATGACCAACTTTGGTGCGATGACAGTCACGATCGGCGAGAACACGGACCCCGCCGCCCAACACAGTGGTCGCTGGCACGTGGCCTGACGCAAGCCAGTTACACAGATCATGCGGGCCATCAGCGTCGCACGATCCAGTGGTGGTTGGCCGCCCACCTCACCGCAGCACCAGCCGCCCTGATCCGGCCCGAACACCAGCGAACGAAACCGCCTAACCGCGACCAGTCGGGCTCTGGCCCGCCTAGGGTGGGCCGGAGGTTCACGACACGCCCAAGAACAGACCGACCGTTGAGCCTATAAGCCTTCTTCGGCGCCTGGGTAACCACGCATAGATGCCGCGGCTTGAGCCGTCCCACGACGCTCCAAAAAAGCGTTTCCGTTGAGCGAAGGCGAACGTTTCCGTTGAATAAGCGTTTAATAAGGCCATTTGGTTCAAAAAGCCAAGTGACCCCTGATCCACGTTTCCGCAGGTCAGGGGCCACTTTTTCGTAGCGGGGACAGGATTTGAACCTGCGACCTCTGGGTTATGAGCCCAGCGAGCTACCGAACTGCT
>JAKDNC010000137.1 GCA_030452025.1 Nocardioides sp.
CCACCGTCGTCCCACCCGCCACGGCCCCACCAGTCGAGACCGCATCCGAAACGAGCCAAGGGCGGGCCGCGGCCTACCTGGCGGGCAACCTCGTCGATGGTGATCACATCGAAGTCACCGACGGAGAATCGACCTATGTCGACTACGACATGACCGCCGACGTGGTCTTGGCCCTGCACGGGATCGGTGAACAGACCAAAGCCCGCGACCGCGCGGCTGCTTTCCTGCTGCATCCTGACTCCGTCGACGCCTACGTCCACGGCCTCCCCTATGAAGGGGGCGAGGCGACCTACGCCGAACCGCTGTCCAAGCTGATCCTCATCACCCTGCTGCAACGCGGTACCCATGACACCGTGCGATCCAACGACGCAGCCCAGACCGACGATCCGGCACCAGCGGACACCGCTGAGGAATCCCAGGAAGCTGGTGTCACCGACGAGGTGGCCTTGGACGAGTGGATCGAGGCGCTGGAAAGTCTCGTGGCAGCCGGCACCGTCACCGACACCGGCACCTATGGGACGCGCGATGCGTCCACGACACAGCATGCCTGGACCGCGTTGGCGCTCGCTGCGGCTCAAGGAGAGGGCGTCGACGACCTATTGACACAGTTGACCGATGCCCAGTGCGCCGACGGTCTGTTCCCCCCACACCTGGGTGGTTCCTCCTGCGCGAAGGGAGAACTTGAGGTCAGCGATATCGCCGCCCAAGCCCTCAACGCCGTCGGTGAAACCTCATTGGTCATGGTTCCGACCTCGACATCGACCACGACTCAGACAGCCGCAGTGTCGCTGTCAACGAGTAGGATTACCGGAGTCGTGGCCCTGCGTCGGTCCTTGGACATCGCCGCACCTGACGGGGTCGTCCGTGATGCCAATGATCTCGTGGATGCCGTCACGACCGCCTACGTTGCCACCACCCGGTTGGCGCTGGGCTCGGAAGTCTCATCCGCCTCCCATGCCCTAGCTGGCCTGCAGCTCCAAGACGGCGGTCTCGGACTCGACCCGAAGGCCACCGAGAGCGACTTCGCCCTGTCGTTGCGCACCGCGCCCGCTGTCGCCGGCCGGACCTGGCTGCAGGCAGCCGAATCGCCACTGCGGCCCGCACCAGTCACAGCGGCCACCGCCGCCACCACATCCGCCAACACACCAGCGGACCCGGCATGGGGCATCAACCCGTGGATCGCCGCCGCACTGATGATCATCACCGCGCTCCTCGCCTGGACCGCAGGGCACAACCCGCGCCGTCAGCCGGCTTCTCCGGCCTCGCCGATAGATCGATAACCAGTTCGGCTGCCTCCTGCTGCCTCGTCGCACATGTCAGCGTGGCGGCGCTGCGCGACGTCGGGTCTCGCCAGGCGCTGGCAGGTCGCGTGGCCGGCCAGGGCGCGCACCATGGCTGTGCGCCTCTGTACCAAGTTCATCCGCTGGCGAGAGTGCGCCAAGATCCTCAAGGACGTCCTGAGCGCGCGTAATCACCGTTGCCTGCCCGGCGCGCATCAGATGATGTACGCCCACGGAGGTAGTGCTGGTGTTGGGACCAGGGAGGGCCATCACGGGGCGGCCGAGCGCGCCGCTCCAGCGAGCCAGGTTCAGTGCTCCACTGCGCATCGAGGCCTCGACAACCAGTGTCCCCTCACTCAATCCGGCCGCAATTCGATTCCGTGCCAGAAATCGTCCCCGTGTAGGAACTGTGCCGGGTGCACACTCTGAAACGACCAGTCCCCGTTCCGCGATCGTCGTCAACAGTTGGGCGTGCGCCGACGGATAGACACGATCAACACCACACGGAAGCACCGCAACCGTGGCGCCGTCGACGGCAAGAGCGCCGCGGTGGGCCGCCTGGTCGATACCAAATGCTGCACCGCTGACAATCGTCATTCCCTGTTCGGCAAGGTCGGCGCTCAACGAACCTGCTTGCTCGATTCCATGCTGCGTGGCGGCCCTGGAGCCTACGACCGCGACCGCCGAGCGAGTCACCTGCGCAAGAGACGCCTCTCCCCTGAGCCACAGACCGAGGGGCACACCGCCTCGATCCTGCTGCGACCAGCATTCCGCCAGACCGGCGAGTTGGGCGGGCCATTCATCATCTCCTGGGATGATGAACCGGATGCCCTGTCGTTCGGCTTGCTCGAGCTCGGCTGCAGGGTCGATCTGTGCCATCGACCGCTCAGACATCTCGCCCCACGTCCCGCCGCGGAGCCCACCACGGATCAGGTCGACGACCGGTGCCGCTCCAAGGTCAGCGACTAACGCAGCCACCTGTGGATCTCCGGCCTCGGCGAACCTGGTCAACGTCACCCGGGCCAACCGATCCGAGTCGTGAACTGCATCCTCCGTATTGTCAACCATCGCCGCGGGTTCCTTTCGATCGTCTATCCCTCGCTTACCTAGATGAATGATTCCAAGGGGTGTTACGGGTGTGGCTGCTGGGATTTGGGTGCTCGGGTGTCCAGAATCGGTGTTGATAACCCGACGTCGAACTGTGGAGAACGAACGTGGACACCGATCTGGACACCCTTGCTACTGCACTCTATGTGACAACCGATGATTTGTTGAAGGCCTATCCCGAACGGGTTCCGGCGCGGCCGAAGATCGGTATCACCCCGAAGATCAGTGACGCTGAATTGATCACGTTGGCGGTGATGCAGGCACTGTTGGGACACACGTCGGAGCGGCGTTGGCTCCGGTTTGTGCGCAAGAACCTGACCGGCATGTTCCCTGACCTGCCGGGCCAATCGGGCTATAACAAGCGGCTTCGCAAGTTGGCCGACACGATGTCGTGGCTCGTCACCATGTTGGGAGCCGACACGACCGTTGCCGACGATGATGTATGGGTGGTCGACTCGACACCAGTCGAATGCGCCCGTTCCCGTGAAACGGTCAAACGCTCCGATTTGGCCGGATGGGCCGAATACGGGTACTGCGCCTCCCATTCCAGGTTCTTCTGGGGATTACGGTTACATCTGGTCTGCACCCTGCACGGGCTACCCGTCGGGTGGGCGCTGACCGGCGCGAAGGCCGACGAGCGCGCCGCACTTGCAGACATCTTCGCCCGCAGCCCAGCCATCAGGGCACGACCGGGCGGCAAACAGATCCTGATCGGGGACAAGAACTACTTCGGCCACGACTTCGAAACCGGACTCAAAGACTCTCGGATCGAACTGCTCCGTCCCGCCCGCAAGGGCGAGAAACCCCGGCCCGGCACCAGATTCTTCAAACCCTTACGCCAAGTGATTGAGTCGATCAATTGGACCTTCAAGGGCCAACTCGACCTCGAACGACACGGCGGCCGCACCACCGGAGGCGTTTGCGCACGCGTCGCCCAACGAGTTCTCGCGCTCACCGCCGCAATCTGGCACAACGACAACCTCGGCCAGAACATCCGACGCACACTGACCGCCTACGACCACTGACCCCTTGGAATCATTCATCTAGGGCCCTACTAGTCAGCCAGCGACCACGATCCGCCTCGAACGTGTCTTCGCGAATACCGAGCCAGTGCGTGACGTCAGACCGACTCCACGGCACAAGGCCCAACCTGTCAGTGCTCGCTCAAGCGGATGATCTGTTGAAGCAGAGTCAGCCAGTCCTACACCACCAGCTGCGCCTCCGTCGCCTGCGAAACCACCGACCGTGCTCGTCTGTCAACGACGTCGAAGCCTCCGCGATCGGCACGTGACCCGATCTGGACGCCACTGCTCGGCTGCCACGGGGATCGCGCTGGGCTCATTTGGGAGGGGCATGGTTATCCACAGCTCTGCGGATGCCGCACTTTATCCACAGGTTCGATGTGATCGCTCGCGGCGGTCGTTCCTCCATAGGTATGTATGTCAACAACGCAGGCGGGCCCAGCCCGGCCAGGAACACAAGGAGATACCCAGATGGAGGAGATCCTCAGCACCAACAGAGGGCACTCGATCGGTGGTTCTAGAACTGCGCCAACCACGACGGTAGACCTCAGTGAAACACAACAGCGCTGCAACCACGGACGGTACCAGTGCCATACCCCTTGGGTGCAGTCATGAGCGGGCAGGAGACGATCGCCCGTGTCGGGCCAGCTCCGGTTTCGCTCAGCAATCTCGCCCTCGTGCCAGCCACCATGGATATTGCTCAGGCTGCTGAATACCTCGGCATCGCAAAGTCCACGCTCTACACGTGGCGGACCCGACGCCCCGGATTTGGGCCCCGGGCAGTGAAGGCGGGCGGGGCATTGCGCTATCGCCGTTCCGATCTCGACGCGTGGATCGAAGCCCACACCGAAGAACTCGAACCCGATCTCACACCCGGTGGCCAAGAGTCGCAGCGAGGCAAAACCGCTGCGCGCACCGCCGCGCATTCCATGTCCCGTAAGTCTCGGCCACGCCGACGATAGCGACTCACTCCTCTCAGAAAGATCAACCATGGCGCGTCCTCCTCTCCCCATCGGAACCTTCGGGAGCATCAAGACCAAGGAGCTCCCCACCGGGGCCTACCGTGCGTGGACGCGCTTCCGCGATTTTGATGGCACGACCCGCCAGATCACTGCCACTGGACGAAGCTCAGCCGCAGCCCAACGAGAGCTCAAGGCCAAGATCGCCGACCGCATCGCGCCCACCGGCGACCAGATCAACCCTGACATGCGGGTCAGCCAGGCCGCCGAGATCTGGATGAGCCTCTACCGTGCCGAACGGGTCGACACCGGCCACGCCGAGGCCACCACCGCAAACCAGTACCAGCGGATCGTCGAGAACGTCATCGAGCCTGCCATCGGGAACGTCCGGCTACGTGAGGTCACCGCCGGACGATTGGAGCGTCTGATCCTCGCTCAGAAATCTGAGAGCCGTCGAAAGAAAACCAAGACCGTCTTGAAGATGATGTTCGATGCCGCCGTCCTCGATGACGCTCTCCCGTCGAACCCCGTGTCATCGACATCCCGGCTTCGATTCACCAAGAAGGAAGTCCAAGCCCTCTCGGTTGAGGACCTCAACGCCGTCCGCCACGCCGTGCACGTCTGGATGACCAAGAAACGCCCCGGGCCCCGACCAAACCAAGACATGCCCGACATCGTGGACCTTCTTCTTGCTACCGGCTGCCGCATCGGCGAGGTCCTGGCGATCCGGTGGAGCGACATCGACTTCGCAGCGTCCCCACCCACCATCGACATCAACGGCACGATCAAGTACGAAAAAGGCCGCGGGAACTACCGCAAGGACAAGCCGAAGTCTGATTCCTCGGAGCGGAGGATGGCGTTGCCTTCGTTCGCTGTCGATCTGCTGATGCGCCGCCGGATCGACCAACGAGCCAATCGGCACAACGCCGTCTTCGCGACTCGCAACGGCACCTGGCATCAGGTGGGGAACATCGAACGTCGCTGGCGCACCATCCGAGCCGACACAGGATACGAGTGGGTCACACCCCACACGTTCCGCAAGACCGTCGCCACCCTCGTCGACCGACTCGTCGACTCCGACACCGCCGCGCGAGTCCTGGGCCACTCCTCGGACACGATCACCAAGGAGTACTACATCGAGAAGGACCGGATGACCCCCGACGTGACACACATCCTCCAATCCTTCGCCGGAAAACGAACACCGACACCTCCCAATTGAGGATTCCCTGACCGAGTCCTGGCGGCCCCAAGCGGGGCCGCCACAAGGTCGTTGAAGTCAACGAACACGCTGTGCGCCTGGAGGAGCACTTGCCCCCGCCGGACGGAAGGCCGCTCAGAACGACTACTGGCACGGCGGCTGAGGCGTCACCCACGATCCGCCAGGTCACGCTACGCCTTCGACCTCATCTTCGGAGATACGATCACCACTTGCCTGCATAGGTCTCCGGCGCGCGAACAGGGTCGCCTGTAGAAGGGCACCGCACCTTCTGGGCTGTGCTTTCAGCTGCGTACCGAGGGGTGAAGCCACCACCAGCACAACACCCCTGGGCAGCTTAAGTCCGAGTCTGGACTAGTCTGTATCGCAACTTCGCGAAGATCGCAGGATGTGACATGGGGGCCAAGACCGGACTGCTGAGCAGCGTGCTCGTGACACTGCTGACTATCGGCGTCGCAAGCGGCTGTGGGAAGGCCCGATGCACTGCGATGTCGGTGGCTAGCTTGGAGTTCGTGGCCGACGTGACCAGTATGTCCGAAGTGGGGGAACGAACGATGCTTGACGGTGGCGGCGCCTGTGCGACCCTCGAAGGGCAGGGCGACCGAATCGAGGTTTGTCAGTTCACCTCCACCGAGGCGCAAAGAACACGCCTGACCGCCGAGCCAGAAGCAGTGGCCTTCGAAGCCGGTCTACCCATGACGGTTCTGGCTGACGCCCCGGAGTCTGCCGAACATGTGGCCGAAACCGTGCAGGCTGAACTTCCTATGGTCTGCGCATAGCCCACCATTGTGACATGGCTCACATTTTTGATATGGTGCCGGGCCACCCTGGACCTCTGTAGGACGTGAGATTCATGAATCACAAGCCCCGGATCGGGCTGGCATCGGCCGCTATCATCACCGCCGCCATGGGCTTTGCAGCCGCACCTGCTTCATCAGCGCCAGCACCGGTTGACCCTTGGGCCTCGCTCGCTGCGACGCCGACCGACCAGTCTCCTCAAGCCCGAGTTGAACCGATGGTGGAACCCAATCCTTCCCCCACAGACGTCACTGCAGCGACTGCCCAAGCAGTCTCAGCTGCTTGGGCCATGCGTGGAGTCAACGAGGTGGTGTGGGATGGCGACGCCGAGGAGGTGACCATCTACACCTCGGGTGAAGTTTCACGAACATCTCGGCACCTGGCGGATGTTGCCGCAGGAGTGAAAGTCGAGGTCGTCAAGTCCTACCGCTCGGTGGCTGAACTCGAACATATTGTGCGGCAGTTCACCGATGAGTTCGGCCAGTTTGCTGACGGAACTCGATTGGGAGGCTGGCATCCCTCTCACGATGGGTCACAAATTCATCTTGAAGTCGCCGACGAGGCCTTTAAGTCCCGCGACACCAAGATCCCCGCGGAGGTCGATGGTGTCGTGATCGACGTCAAGTTCGGGATCGAATACGAGCCAGCTCTGCGAGTCGACAACACAACCGGTGTAGCAGGTGGTGCACTCATGCAGGGCCAAGGTAGCGCCTGCACCACCGGTTTCCCGATCGGTCGCTCCGACGGTGCAGTCGGGAACCTATCAGCAGATCATTGCGGATCAGGAATGGGTAACGACTGGACATGGGGAACCTCCACACACTTGGTTGGAGTGACGAGCGGTCAGGCATACACCGGGCCCAGTTCCAGCACCGATCTTGAGATGTATGTCCTCGGAGACAGTTCCGCGGCCTACATCGGCTGGGGCAGTCACGTGAGCTGGGGTTATCTCCCGATCAACGGCTACTTTGCGGCAGCGGTGGGCTACGACATCTGCTACAGCGGTGCATTCTCAGGATCGGTCTGTTTAAACGAGGTCACCACGACCAACCAGTTCGTGTGCTATGGACTGAGCCTGCCGTGCTACACAGTCACCCGCACCGAACAAGCATCCGGATCACCGGCAGTCGGGAACGGCGACAGCGGCGGTCCCGCCGGACTGGTCACAACGCGACCGAGCGACGGCCGAACCGGCTTCTACGGGACCGGAATTATCAGCGGCATGACCAACGCATCAAGCACTTGCGCAGGTGAACCATCATCCGCAACACGCGAGTGCTCTGATATTGCACTCTTTGCACCGGTCGAGAAGTTCATCAACAACAATGTTGTCTGGTTCGTTGGATATCTTCCCTGATCTGACGCGAAGATTCGCAGAATCTTCGCGTCCCGCGGTACGCCAAGGAACGAAGGCGCCGCGTTGCTGACCAGTCAGATAGACCGAGCCCGATGACCTGATAAGTAGGCACTCCCGATTCACGTACACAGAGTCAGGAGTGCCTACTCTTGCCATGGAGTTCAGTCATGTCTCGGTAGCGGCGGGCCGTGGCCACATCTTCGCGTAGTTGTGGCGCTGTGCGACGGGCGACGTAACCGGGTGTGTCGCGCTGGATGCGCCACCCTTCGGCGAGTTCGCCAAGGTCGACTATGTCGAAGCCGATTGTGTCGATGAATTCGGTCACGGCCTGGCGTGCGGCGTGGTCGTTACCGGCGACGATCAGTGCTCGACGCTCCAGCGAACCGGCCGGAAG
>JAKDNC010000138.1 GCA_030452025.1 Nocardioides sp.
CGGTGACCACGTACCTGCTCCCCACCGCCCCCGACCAGCTCTCGCGCAAGCGTCGCTGGGCAGCGTTGGTTGTGCTGATGCTGCCGGTGCTGCTGGTCTCGATCGACAACACCGCACTCAGCTTCGCGGTCCCGTCTCTCTCGCGCTCGCTCGCGCCGACCGGCAACGAGTTGCTCTGGATCATCGATGTCTATCCGCTCGTCCTGGCCGCTCTCCTGGTGACGATGGGAAGCCTCGGCGATCGGCTCGGCCGTCGCAGGATCCTGCTCGTGGGCGCCACCGGCTTCGCCGTGGTGTCGGTGTTGGCTGCCTTCGTGCCCACGGCCGGGTGGCTGATCTCCGCCCGCGCCTTGCTGGGGGTCTTCGGGGCGATGCTGATGCCAGCGACCCTGTCGCTGATCCGCAACATCTTCACCGACGCCTCGGAGCGTCGGACGGCCATCGCTGTGTGGGCCTCCGGCTTCTCCGCCGGCGCTGCCCTCGGACCCATGGTCGGTGGCTGGCTGCTGCAGCACTTCTGGTGGGGCTCGATCTTCCTGATCGCCCTGCCCGTGATGCTGCCGTTGCTGATCCTCGGCCCGCACCTCCTGCCGGAGTCGCGCGACCCCGAGCCCGGCCCGGTCGACCCGATTGGCATCCTGCTGGTCAGTGGCGCGCTGGCCGCCAGCGTCTTCGCGATCAAGGCGTTCGCGTCCGAGGGGCTCTCCGCGGTGCCGCTCGCCGCGATCTTGGTCGGCCTTGCCTGCGGATGGGCCTTCGTGCGCCGGATGCTCGCCCGCGCGAACCCGATGCTGGACGTGCGACTGTTCCGCAACCCAGTCTTCTCGGTCTCGTTGACCGTCAACCTGGTCAGCGTGTTCTCGCTGGTCGGGTTCATCTACTTCTTCGCCCAGCATCTGCAGCTGATCGCAGGGCACTCCCCCCTGCGGGCGGCGACGATGATGATCCCCGGTCTGGCGTTCACCGTCGCGTTCGGACTGGCGGCCGTGCCACTCGCGCGCCGCTTCGGGGCCGTCCGGGTGATGGTCGCGGGTGTCCTGCTCAATGCGATCGGCTACTTCACCGTTGCGACAACCGGTCACACCGGCTCGATGACGGTGCTGCTGCTCGCCTTCGTGGTGCTCTGCGCGGGCGTCGGGATGTCGGAGACGATCTCGAACGACCTGGCGCTCGGGGCCGTGCCGACCGGCAAGGCCGGAGCTGCCTCGGCGGTCTCGGAGACGGCGTACGAGGTCGGCGCCGTGCTCGGCACGGCCCTGCTCGGCAGCCTGCTCAACCTCGCCTACCGCGAGGGTGTGAGCGTCCCCGCGGGTGTCGACGGGGCCGCTGCGCGACAGGCCCGCGCGACCCTGGGCGGCGCGGCCGAGGTGGCCGAGGGGCTGCCGGCCGCAAGCGCCGACGCCCTGCTGTCCTCGGCGGCGCGCGCCTTTGACTCCGGGGTCACGCTGACCGCGGCCATTGCCTGCGGGCTCTCGCTGGCGGTGGCGTACGGCGCCCACCGCGTGCTGCGGGGCCGGGACTCGGTCTGAGTGCCCCCGCCGCGTGACGTCCTGCGAACGGATTGCCCCGGCGGCCACAGCGCAGGACGTCTCAGGAGTGCCGGGGCAGGTTCACATGAGAGGTGACCTGTGCGACTATATGCGTATGCATGCATATACCGATGAAAATCTCGACGGTCATCTGCCAGTGGCGGTCGAGATCTTCTCGCTGCTGGCCGACGCGACCCGGGTTCGGATCGTGCTGGCGCTGCGCGACGGGGAGCGCTCGGTCGGCATGATCGCCGACGACGTCGGCAAGTCACAGGCTGCAGTGTCGCAGCACCTCGCCAAGCTGCGGATGAGCCGGGTCGTGGCCACTCGCCACGAGGGGAATCGGGTGTTCTATCGCCTGGCCAACGCCCACGCGCTCGAGCTCGTCGAGGTGGCCTTCAATCAGGCCGAGCACGCCGTTGACGACGTCGTGCGTCACCGGGACCGCTGATGGGACACGACCACTCCCACGCCGCCGGGCGCGCGGAAGACCGGCGTCGGCTGAAGGTCGTACTGCTGGTCACCGCGTCGGTGATGGTGGTCGAGGTCGTCGGCGCATTCGTCACCGGCTCCCTCGCGCTCCTCGCCGATGCCGGCCACATGGCCACCGACGCCGCCGCCGTGGTGCTGGCGCTGGGGGCGTCGTACGTCGCCTCGATGCGCCCCGGACCGCGATCCACGTTCGGCTACCACCGAGCCGAGATCCTCGCGGCCCTGCTCAACGCCCTGGTGCTGCTGGGGGTGTGTGGCTACCTCGCCTGGGTCGGTGTCTCGCGACTGATCGAGCCGAGCGAGGTCGATGCCGCCCCGATGATCCTCTTCGCCGCGGTGGGGCTGGCCGCCAACGCCGTCTCGATGGTGATCCTGTCCCGGGCCGACGGCGAGTCCTTGAACATGCGCGGGGCGATCAATGAGGTCTTCGCCGACCTGCTCGGCTCCGTGCTCGCGGTGGTCGCCGGCATCGTGATCTTGGCGACCGGCTTCGACCGTGCCGACTCGATCGCGTCACTGCTGATCGCCGTGATGATCCTGCCCCGGTCCTACGTGTTGCTGCGGGATGCCGTGACTGTCCTGCTCGAGATCGCCCCGGATGGCCTCGACCTGGAGGAGATCCGGCGCCACCTCGCCGGTGTTCCCGGCGTCACCGATGTCCACGATCTGCACGCCTGGACGATCACCAGTGGACTGCCCAGCCTCTCGGTGCATGTCAGCGTCACCGAGGAGTCGCTCGAGGAGCACGGAGTCGGCGGGATCCTCGACCAGCTCGAGGCCTGTGCCGCCGAGCACTTCGAGCTGCACCACGCAACCTTCCAGGTGGAGCCCGAGTCGCACCGCCGGCACGAGGACCTTGGCGAGGCCGGCTGCGACTGATTCATCGCGATGGCCGGGCATCTCGGACAAATGCCGCAGATGACCTGGATGAGGCGCCGAACGTGGTGGAACATGTTGCAGAACGGGGTTGTCACACGCTGTTACCTACGCCTACGGTCGTGTCGCCGGTCTTGTCCTGGGAGGGAACGGGCCGGTGTCACTTGGGGCCCTGGAATTCCTGGGGCTCCTCCTAGGGAGGGAATACGCGTGAAGAAGAACGTCAAGCTCTGCTCATTGGGAGCGGCCAGTCTCGTCGCAGGATCAGTTCTTGCGGTGGCCTCGGTTGCGCCGGCCCACGCCGAGTCGTCCGTGCTCAACTACGACTGCGGGACGCCGCTGGGCAACCAGGTGTTCACCGCGCAGGTCGACACCGATGCGCCGGAGACCATGGAGGTCGGCGACAGCGCACCCGTGAACGTCACGTCCACGGTCGTCGTCCCGGCGAGCATGTCCGAACTGCTCTACGGACTCCTCGGTGCCCGCGAGATCAGTGGCTCCGCAGAGGTCACCTCGCTCGTCGACGGAGCGCCGGTGACCACCACGCTCGCAGTGCCGCGGACTCCTGTCCCTGCCCAGGGCGACCTTCCGACCGTGGCCTCCGGCAGTGCCCCCGCGCTGGCGCCGACCAAAGCCGGCGACCTGGTCATCGAGGCCGGCGACTTCGCCACCACGATCACCGCGTTCGATGCAGAGGGTGAGGAGATCGACCTCAGTGGCCTGATGCCGATCAACTGCACCCAGCAGGCCGAGCAGGACGCGACTGTGGACACTGTCTCGGTGACCGAGCCCGAGCCCGACCCGGAGACGCCGGTCGACCCGGAGACGCCGGTCGACCCGGATGGTGGCGACAACGGGGACGACGACGGCAACCCGCCGGTCGACGACACGCCCCCAGACAGCAACCCAGACAGCAACCCAGACAGCAACCCAGACAGCAACCCAGACGCGACGCCGGTGCCGACCGTGGTGAACTCCGGATTGTGAGAAAGCACGCGTGAAGCAGAGAACGCTTCGCGTCGGAGGGGCAGCGGCGGCCGTCCTGGTCGCCCTGCTCCTCCTCGCGTTGCTCTTCATCAAGCCCTTCAGCGGCGACGCGGCCCGCTCCGGCGCCACGGAGCCAACCGCTACTGCGTCCGTCGCACCGTCCGCCGCACCGTCCGCCGCCCCGACCCCAACGGTCGATCCGGCACCCGCGACCGCCGTAGGGACAGCAGGCGCTCCCGACCGGATCATCATTCCTGCCCTCGACGTCGACTCCCGGGTGATTCCGATCCAGTCGGAGGGCCGGGTGCTGGATCCCCCGAACGATCCGAATGTGATCGGCTGGTGGTCCGAGGGTGCCCGGCCGGGCGCGTCAACGGGCTCAGCACTGCTCACCGGGCACACCATCCACACCGGGGATGGCGCACTGAAGGACCTCGAGCAACTCGGCGGTGGTGACGAGGTCACCGTGAACACCGCCGAGGGGCCCTTGGACTACGCCGTGACGGACGTGCAGGTTCTGACCAAGGACGAGCTCGCGGCACGGGCCGAGTCGCTCTTCGACCAATCGGGTGAGGGCAGGCTGGTGGTGATCACGTGCGAGGACTGGGACGGCGAGTCCTGGCAGAGCAACGTGGTGGTCACGGCAGTTCCTAGCTGACCGGTACGGAGTCAGCCGGTGGCACGGGTCAGCTGATGGCGCGACCCAACCGGCGCACGACCTCCCGCAGCCGCTCGGGCGACGTGGCGATGTTGATGCGCACGTGCCCGGCCAGGTCCGGGTGGTAGTGCCGGCCCTCACCGAGCATCACCCGGCCCCGCTCGAGTGCCAGCCCGCCGGGATCGTCGTGGCCGTAGGCGCGCAGGTCGACCCAGGCCAGGTATGTCGCCTCCAGCGGTCGCATCCTTGCCTCGGGAAGGTGCTCGGCCAGGGCGTCGGCCAACACCGACCGCTGGCCGTCGATCCGCTCCACCAGCGAGGACAGCCACTCGTCGCCGCGCGTATAGGCGGCGACCGCCGCGGCCACACCGAGCGGCGAGAAGGCGTGGTTCTGCGGCAAAGGCACGCCACGGAACACGTCGAGCACCTCCGGGGACGGCGACACGATGTGGCCGCAGTGCAGCCCGGCAGTGTTGAACGACTTCGATGCAGAGGTCACGCACACCGCGTGGTCGGAGGTGCCCGGCAGCGAGAGGTACGGGGTGAAGGTCGACCCCGGCAGCACCAACGGACCGTGGATCTCGTCGGCGATCACCTTCGCCCGGTGCGCGACCACGACGTCGCGCACGCCCTCGAGCTCTGCGCGGGTCCACGCCCGGCCCATCGGGTTGTGCGGGTTGCACAGCAGCAGCGTCCGGGCCCCCGACGCGAACGCCCGATCCAGCTCGCCCAGGTCCATCACGGCCCGCGAGGCATCGGGGTCGAAGTCCAGGTCCACGCGCTCCCTCCCGGTCAGGGCGGGCAGGTCGAAGAACGGCGGGTACGCCGGGGAGTGCACGACGACCGGGCCCGAGTCGGTCCACGTCTCGAGGGCCAGTCGCACCCCCGCGATCACGTCGCCGGTCACCACGCTGTTGTCCTCGGGCAGCTCCCAGCCGAAGTGACGGCGGGCGAACCCGGCGTACGCCGCCCCGATGCCGCCGTCACCGAAGGCCGGGTAGCCGGTGGTCCCCGCAGCCACCAGTGACATGAGTGTCTCGGTGATCACCGGATCGAGGGCGTAGTCCATCTCCGCGACCCACGCGGGGAGCACGTCCGCGGGGATCGAGCCCCACTTCAGCACCAGTCCGGCGCGGGCCTCGTCGTCGGTCAGGTCGATGATCGGTCGGCTCATGTCCCCATGATGACCTGACCCTTCACATCGGCACCGGTGGCCTCACCCCGACACTGGATTGGCTCCGTCGAGGGCTGGACGGGTACGTTTGGACCACGGCAGTGTGGTGCCCGTCACAGACGGTTTCCACGCGGCCGGGCAGCACGATCGGCGCCTCGACGTACCACCTCTTCGTCAGGGCACGGTCGATGAGTTCCCACACCGGGCGCGGTGACCCCGTCGACCGGCGACGAGAAGGAGAATCGCGTGACTCACGGAGAGTTCGGACCGGACCTGATGGAGGTCTTCGGTCCCTCCCAGCAGGACGGAGGTCCCGAGCTCATCCAGCTCCTGACCCCCGAAGGTGAGCGTGTCCACAACGCCGAGTTCGACCAGGACTTCAGCGCCGAGGAGCTCCGCGGTTTCTACCGCGACATGGTCCTGACCCGCCGCATTGATGTCGAAGCCACCGCCCTGCAGCGTCACGGCGAGCTCGGCATCTGGGCCCAGCTTCTTGGTCAGGAGGCCGCCCAGATCGGCGCCGGCCGCGCGCTGCGGCCGCAGGACTACGTCTTCCCGACCTACCGTGAGCACGGTGTGGCCTGGTGCCGGGGCGTCGACCCGCTCGACCTGCTCGGCCTCTTCCGCGGCGTCGACCACGGCCGGTGGGACCCCGCCGAGCACAACTTCGGGCAGTACACGATCGTCATCGGCGCCCAGGTCCTGCACGCGACCGGTTATGCGATGGGCATGCAGCGTGACGGTGTCGTCGGCACCGGTGAGCCGGACCGCGACGCGGCCGTGATCGCCCACTTCGGTGATGGCGCGTCATCCCAGGGCGACGTCAACGAGGGCTTCATCTTCGCCGCCTCCTACAACGCCCCGGTGGTCTTCTTCTGCCAGAACAACCAGTGGGCGATCTCCGAGCCGATCGAGCGCCAGACCCGGATCCCGCTCTACCAAAGGGCTCTCGGTTTCGGGTTCCCCGGCGTCCGCGTCGACGGCAACGACGTCCTTGCGACGTACGCCGTCACCAAGGCCGCGCTTCAACGGGCCCGCGACGGACAGGGGCCGACGCTGATCGAGGCCTACACCTATCGCATGGGCGCGCACACCACCACCGACGACCCGACCCGCTACCGGCTCTCCGCGGACGTGGAGAACTGGAAACTCAAGGATCCGATCGCCCGCGTGGAGGCCTATCTCAAGCGCAACGGGCTGGTCGAGGGTGGTTTCCTCGAGGAGGTCAAGGCCGAGGCCGACGAGCTCGGCGCCCGGCTCCGGGACGGCTGCAAGGCGCTGCCGGACCCCGACCCGAAAGCGATCTTCGACTTCGTCTACGACGAGATCCCCGCCGAGCTCGCCGAGCAGCGTGATGCGTTCGCTGCGTATTCCTCCAGCTTCGAGGGGAGCCACTGATGACCACGAAGATCACCCTGGCCAAGGGCCTGAACATGGGCCTGCGCAAGGCGATGGAGGCCGACCCGAAGGTCCTGATCATGGGCGAGGACGTCGGCAAGCTCGGCGGCGTCTTCCGGATCACCGACGGCCTGCAGAAGGACTTCGGAGAGGACCGCGTCATCGACTCGCCGCTCGCCGAGTCCGGCATCGTCGGCACCGCCGTCGGCATGGCGATGCGCGGCTACCGCCCAGTTGTCGAGATCCAGTTCGACGGGTTCGTCTACCCCGCCTATGACCAGATCGTCTGCCAGGTCGCCAAGATCCACTTCCGGTCCAAGGGCAACACCAAGATGCCGATGGTCATCCGGATCCCGTTCGGCGGCGGCATCGGCGCGGTCGAGCACCACTCCGAGTCCCCTGAGGCACAGTTCGCGCACACGCCGGGCCTCAAGGTGGTCGCCTGTTCCAACCCCGTTGACGGCTACTGGATGCTCCAGCAGGCGATCGCCTCCGACGACCCGGTGATCTTCCTGGAGCCGAAGCGGCAATACCACGCCGACAAGGCCGAGCTCGACGAGTCGGCGCAGCCGCAGCCGCTGTTCACCTCCCGGGTGGTCAGGTCCGGCGCCGACGCCACGCTGCTCGCCTACGGCCCGACCGTGAAGACGGCGCTGCGCGCCGCCGACGCTGCTGCGGGGGAGGGCAAGTCGCTCGAGGTGATCGACCTGCGTACGCTCTCGCCGCTCGACATGGGTCCGGTCTTCGAGTCCGTACGCCGCACCGGCCGCGCCGTGGTCGTCCACGAGGCGCACGTCAACCTCGGCATGGGCTCGGAGGTCTCCTCGCGGATCAGTGAGGAGTGCTTCTACAGCCTCGAGGCGCCGGTGCTGCGCGTCGGTGGCTTCGACACCCCCTATCCGCCGTCCCGGATCGAGGAGGACTACCTCCCCGACCTGGACCGGGTCTTGGACGCCGTCGACCGCTCGCTCGAGTTCTGAAAGGGGATTGAGCATGCCTGAA
>JAKDNC010000139.1 GCA_030452025.1 Nocardioides sp.
CGAGGAGGCGCTCGCCTGGCCGCTGGGTCGAGACGGGCAGCCCCAACCTGCTGATCGCGGCCACGGGGGTGGCGTGTTCCTCGGGCTGCGGCCCGGGTGGGGACATCATAACCAGGAGGTCCGGTTGGGGCGGCTCCACGTGGATCCAGCCGTGGGGGATCGGCAGGCGCAGGTCAGTGGGCATCGGCGTACTCCAGGATCTTGTCTGCGGCCTCCCCGCCCGCAGATGCGCCGACGTAGGCGCATCCGGGGGCCAAGGGAGCCGTGACGACGAACTGGGTGCACAGGTATGCCGCGCCCGCTCCGCCGGCAACGGTGGCGCCACCGACGAACCCCGCTCTCAAGAGGCGATCCGCTATCGAGAGATCTTCGTTCGGGAGATCGTCGAGCCACTGATCGAAGCCGGCCTTGAGAGGCCCGAGGGCCTTTCGGCCGAGGCCTCGACCGGCCGCCCTGGTCAGGTCTGGCGCCTCCTTGACGAGGGCGGGGATGAGCGAGCTCAACCCCGACCAGTCGTGTCGGTCCGGCATCGGCAGCGGCGTGCCGGGAACGTCACGCAGCAGTGGCGTCAGGTCCGGGAGGTGATCGGTCGGGGACGCCAGGGCGCCGACCGGGCTGGCCGGCTCGCCGGTCCACGTCAGTGATCTGGCGGCGGCCACCGCAGCCTCGAAGACAGTGTTCGCGGCCTCCTCGGCCTCGCGGGCCCGCGTCACGATTGCCTCACCGTGGTCGCGTGGACCTTCTTGTCCCGGTTTGAGGTCGACCTCGCCGTACGACGGGAACGAGTCGCCGTGGATCGCGATGTCGGCCTTCGCCGCGACCGACCGGGCGCGTTGCATCTCCGCCTTCGCCTCCGCGATCGCGTCGGCCCGGGCGTCGAGCGCGTCGGCGAACGTGACCAGACCGTCCGAGGCTGTGTCGCTGGCATCGATCAGCCGGCTGGTCCGGGCGCCGAACTGCTCGGCCGCCTCCCCGGACCACCCGCTGAGGCCGAGGGACCGGACTCGTGCCAGGCAGTTGCCTGCCTGCTCCATCTCGAGGCCGAGTCTGCGCACGGCCCGCGCCGAGGCGCGACACGAGGCTGGGGAGCCGTCGACGGTCATCGAGTGGCCCATCAGATCGCCATCTCCATCCGCAGGTGCAGCATCAGTGACGCGTCGTCGTCGACCTCGGCGTAGGCCTCGAGGCACGCGGTGATGGCATCCGCGAGACCGTCCAGGGAGTCGGCCGCCCGACCCGCGATGAGCTCGATGTGAGTGATCGCAGATCGTGCGCCGGCCGTGGCCGCCCCGGCGTCGGGTGAGGGCAGTGTGGATTCGTGTCCGATGTCAGCGCTGCGGTGGAGCAGTCGCGTGGGCAGGCTCCCGATCACGTCAGGGTGGAACTCGAAGTCGCTCATGCCATTGAAGGTATGAGCATGTCCGGGCCCTGCCAACGGTCACCGGTCGGGCCTGTGGACACAGGCGTGGATCGCATGCAGCGTGTTGCCACGATCCGTGTCCCGGGCCCGTCAGGGTTTCAGAACGCGGCGCGGACGTCCGCCTCGGTGAGCCCGTAGTCCTCGAGCGAGTACGAGTGCGACGGTCGCCGTCCGCCCCGGCGGGACTCTGCGTCGATCTGCGACACGGTGTCGGCCACCTGCTCGGTCCAGTCGAGTCCGAACGCCGCATAGATCCCGCGGGTGGTGGCCACCGGGTCCGCGACGAAGTCGGAATACTCCACGTCCACGAACTGTGCGGCTTCGTAGGAGGGCCGCGCCCCCTCGAAGGCCGCGTGGGACCGGGAGAGCATGTCGAGCTGCGTGCGTCCGATCGTCTCGCCGACGAACGTGGTCGACCAGCCGGCCGTGGCCTCCGCCGAGAGCGAGCAGGCCGACGCGATCGAGACCACCGGGTCGCGGTGCAGCCGGACGATCAACGCGTCCGGGTAGACCTTCATGATCGCGTCCAGCGCCACCAGGTGCGACGGATTTTTCAGCACCCATCGCTTCTCGGGGTCGTTGAGGCCGATCAGTTGCAAGTTGGCCAGGTGTCTTTCGTAGGCGATGGTCCAGTCCTGCTCGGCCAGCCACGCGGAGTACGTCGGCACGTGGGCCAGCGACTCGTAGCTGATCGACATCCCGGCCTGGCGCAGCAGCCGCCAGCACTCCTCGACCGAGGCTGCATCCATGTAGTGGATACCCATGAACTCCGGGTTCGCGACGTGGTGGTCGGCGTACGCCGCCTGGATGCCGTTGAAGACCGGGTTCTCCGCCCAGGTCTCGCGCGGGGGCCGCGGCTGCGGGAACTCGGTCAGCCACAGCTCGAGCCCCTGCGCTTGGTCGTCCGCGGCGAGGAGCCGGTGCAGCGCGGTGGTCCCGGTCCGTGGGAGCCCGACGACGAAGAGCGGCCGCTCGACCTTCACCGAGGAGTACGACGGGTTCTGCGCGAAGCCGAACTCCGAGAGGAGCCGGCCGACCAGGGCGCTCTTCACCTGGGCCCGCTGGAGGTAGTTGCCCTCGCCGGTCAGCCCGGCGACCGGCGAGTTGAGGTCGTCGAGGAGGATCCGCAGGCCCTCCTCGTGGTCGCCCACTCCGTCGACGCCGACGCCGACGCCGACGCCGACGCCGAAGTCGCAGAGTCCGGTGGTCCGGACGGCGGCGGCTGCGATGTCCTCGAACGACCCGACGTCGTCGCGCACACGTGTCACGGAGTCATGCTCCCTTCGTCGATGCTCGAGCAGGCCCGCGAGACCATGTCGGGCGCCCTGCCCGCCCCGGGACGTCCTGCGTTGTGACTGTAGCGTCGACCAGTTCGCAGGACGCTGTTGCGGGAGCGGACCCGACCTCAGTTGTCATGGAACTCACCGCAATCGACATTGAGCATGGTCCCGGTCACCGCGCTGGCGAGATCGCTGGCGTAAAAGAGCGTCGCGCGCGCCACCTCTTCGGGCGTGGCGAGGCGCAACAGATCCGTGGACGCGGCCTTGTCGTCGTAGATGTCTTGGTGCGTGACCCCGGCCTCGGAGGCCAGCCAGTCGAAGTACGCCTTGTTCACGTCTTCATAGATGTAGGACGGCGCGATGCTGTTCACGCGGATCCCGCGCGGTCCGAACTCGGTGGCCAGCGAGGAGGCGAGGTGCTTCAGCGTCCCCTTCGACAACTTGTAGCCGGAGTATTCGGGTTGGGAGCTGTGGACCACGCACGAGTTGATCATGATGATCGAGCCGCCCACCTTCTGCGGCGTCTCGGCGAGTGCATCGGCGAAGAGTGCGGAGAGCCGCAGCGGCGCGAAGACGTTGGTCTCCTGGGCCGCGCGCAGGCTGTCGAGGGACAGCGTCGAGATCGGGTCCATCGGTGGGATCCCGAAGGCGTTGTGGATCAGACAGTCCACCGTGCCGAACTCGGCCACGGCGGCCTCGACCAGCCCGGCCCGCTGGTCCTCATCGGTGATGTCGGTGGGTACGACGAGGGCGCGCCGCCCGTGTCCGCGGACGACCTCGGCCATCTTCTTGAGGCGACGCTCGGTGCGGGAGGCGAGCACGAGGTCCGCGCCGAGCTTCGCGGCCTCCTCACCGAGGGCCCGGCCCAGTCCGGGACCCACGCCGGAGAGGACGATCACCTTGTCCTGGAGCAGTGTCATGACGCACACACTAGAACGTGTTTCAGTTCACGTCGAGTGTCCGGGCACGGCCTGGCCGAACCCAATCGACACCGGACTCAGGTGAGCCTCAGTGTGGTCAGGCAGGTGGGGGCTTCTGCTGTGGTGCTGATGTCGGCCTGCCCCCGGGCGCCCTCGGAGGTGATCGTCAGGGTCGCGTGGATGTCGCGGGGGAGCCACAAGCCGACGAAGCCGTTGGAGAAGGTGGTTCGGCTCTCGTCCATCAGCACCTCTCCGGTCGCCTGGTCGATCACCTTGACCGCGACATCCTGATCGGGCAGCTCTCCGGTGCACGTGGTCAAGGAGTGGTTGTGACATGCGTGGGTGCGCTCGGCGTACGGCGCGACCGACAGGTAGAACCGCTCCCGGGGGATGTCGAGGGACATCTCCTCACCACCGCCGCTGAGGACGAGCCGGTCGGGAAGCACGGACGCCACCAGATCGGTCGGCCTGTTCTCGCCGCTCAGTCTGTCGAGGCGGTCGATCATCTCGGCCGGCCCCATCTCGTCGAGCCGATGTCTTTTCAGGACGCTGTCCAGGCCCGAAGAGCTGCTGGACGTCTCCGCGTCAGCGCTGCCGTTGTTGTTGCGCTCGGCGCTGGCACACCCGGTCAGCGCCAAGGCGGCCGCGGTGCAGAGGGCGAGGAGGTGCTTGCTCATGTTGATGCCTTCGATCGGGCAGGAGGCGGCCCGCAGAGAGCCGGGGCGGGCCGCCTCCTTGGGGTGGATGATGTTCAGGAGAGCAAGTTCTCCATGGCGGCGATCTCGCTCTCCTGCGCGGAAATGATCTCCTCGGCCAGGTCGACTGCCGGCTGGTACTGGCCTTCGGACTTCTCCGTCTCGGCCATCTCGACCGCACCCTCGTGGTGCTCGACCATCATCTCCAGCCACATCTGCTGGAAATCTGCACCGGTGGCTTCCTCGAGTGCGCTCATGTCCTGGGCGCTCATCATTCCGGGCATGTCACCCATGTCACCCATGTCACCCATGTCGTCCATGCCCTCCATCTGCTCCTGGGAGTCGGTGTCGCCGTGGCCCGAGTTCACGTGGTCGCGCATGGTCTCGGGGATCTCCTCGTCCCAGTCGGTCAGCCAGTCTGTCATCGTCTCGATCTCGGGACCCTGCGCGGCCCTGATGTCTTCGACCAGTGCGGAGACCTTGGGGTCAAGCTCTCGGTCCATGGTCATGTCGGCCATCGAGAGCGCCTGGGCGTGGTGCGGGATCATGCCGTTCGCGAAGGCGACGTCGGCATCGTTGTGCTTGGTGGTGGAGCGGTCGGCCTTGTCACTGGAGTCGTCAGTGCCGCAGGCGCTGAGAGCGATCGAGAGGCCAAGGGTCAGTGCCGCGAGGGCACGCGTCGTGCGCATGTGGGGGTTCTCCTCGGTGTCTACAGGTGGGTGGGGAGCGCTGCGGTCGTGTCGCGGGGTGCGATCGACCACCGCGACGCCTCAGCACCTGATGACGGAGAAGGCCCAGAGGTACGGCGGACGGTTGTCGGCGCCGGGCGGCAGGCCCGTGCGGAGCACGACGGGATCGAGCAGGGTCCGAAGGGTCGTCGGGAAGCGACGGATCCGGCAGGTGCGCAGCGCTGAGCGGGCGGCCAGGAGCAGCGCACCGACAGCCAGCAGTGCCACGCAGAGCCCGGCCATGGCGTGCGTGCCGCGATTGTCGTGGGTGCCGTTGTGGATACCGCGTGCCTGCTCGTCGGTGTTCGGGGCCGCATGCAGTGATGACGTCGCCGGCAGGTGCGCCGGGGTGGTCGCGGTTCCGGCGTGCGAGGTGCCCGGCGCCACCGGAGGCGGAACGCCGTGCAGCCCCAATGCGTGCATCCCCAGAATGCCGAGAAGGAGCGCGGCCACGCCGGAGATCAACCACCGGGAGGGACCGCTCGACTTCTGCATGGCCACAGTCTAGGAGCTGCCGCGAAGGACAAGCCATCGGCGTTCGGCGGCGCTCAGCGGCGCTCGGCAAACGGTCGACCAGTGCAGATCAGCTGATCATCCTGGCGGCGATCCCGACCTGGCGCGCCTCGATCCGGGCGGCGTACTCCTCCCCGGTGACCCGCTGGCCGTCGAGGTCGCTGCGCGAGGCCAACGAGGTGAACGGCACCACCTCGACGGTCGGGCCGTCCTCGGCCGCCAGCGACCGGGAGAGTCGCTGCCAGCGCAGCATCATCACGCCCCGATGTCGGCCACCGGACTCGAGCCAGTTGGCCAGCCCCGGATTGCGCGCGCTGACCACGTAGCGCAGATTTCCGTCCGGGTCGACGTGCGACTGGGCCCGGGTCAGCGAGGTCTGGTGGTGCTCGTAGTCGGTTGAGACATACCACCGGGAACCGATCTGGATCGCCTGGTAGGGCGCCTGCGAGGCCGGCACCGTGACGACCATCGCCTCGTCGTCGGCCAGGTCGTAGTGCCCGATCGAGGAGAACTGCGAGGCCAGCCCGCCCGGGGTGGACTTCGGCACCGTGAGCGTGTTGACCGGCTCCTTGTAGGTGAACCACTCGGGAAACGCGAACCACGTCTTGATCCGTCCGACCAGCAGCTTCGCGGCGACGCCGTACCTCTTCGCGACCTGTTCGGTGGTGAGCGCCGCGCGGGGCTTCCCGGCGGTGTCGAGGCGCTGAATGCTCAGCTGCCCGCGCTCCTCGGTGGACCAGTCGTCGTAGACCTCGCGCACGATCAGCGTCGCGCCCTTCTCCAGCCCGAGCTCGGGCCCGAACCGCCACTCGAAGGAACCGTCCTCGCCGAGGTCGAGCTCCCGGTCGTCGAAGGCCACGACCGTCGTCGGCGCACCCGCGTCCGTGTAGCCGCCGTCCATGATCTGGAAGGACAGGTCGGCCGTGGTGCCCCGGACGCCGGAGAGGAGGTACGACGCCCCGCCGGTCAGGTAGGCGTTGAAGTAGACCGCATCCGGATTGTCGAGGCCCTGGCGGGAGTACTGGTGCGTGGGGTTGATCAGCACCGGATGCTCGAGGTCGTAGTCGAAGGCCATCTGGATCGCCGAGCGGATGCTGCCGGCGAGGTATTCCTGGCCCTCGGCAAGGTCGCGCTCATCGATCTCGAACGGTGGGTCCGCGATGAGCCTCTGGGCTTCGGCTATCGCCTCCTGGAAGGTGGCCGTGGGGTCGCTCACGGGAGTCAACTCCTCTCGATGACGGACTCGGCGTAGGACTCGAGGTGCTTGATCTTCTTCTCGAGTGGCTCGGTGTCGGAGCCCTTGATGTAGGGCACCCGGAAGCCGACGATGCAGTCGGTGACGCCCTTGTCCTGCAGGCGCTTGACCCCTTCGGGGTCGTAGGCGTCGGAGGAGATCACGTGCACCTCGAACGATTCGTCACCCTCCACGCCCTCTTCCTTCCGGATCTCGGCGAGCCGGCCGAGCAGTCGATCGAGCTCCTCACCGTCGCCCCCGGCGTGCATCCACCCGTCGCCCTTGCGGACGGCGCGGCGCAACGCGGCGTCGCTGTGGCCGCCCACCAGCAGCGGGATCCTCTCCGAGGCAGCAGGGCACTGCTTGATCTCCGGGAACGAGTAGAACTCCCCGTCGTAGGAGAAGAACTCCCCGGAGGTCAGCCCCCGCAGGATGTCCATGCACTCATCCATCCGTTTGCCGCGGCGCGCCCACGGGACCCCCATCACGGAGAAGTCCTCCGGCCACGGGGACAGCCCCACGCCGAGCCCGAGACGGTTGTTGCTGAGATGGGCGATCGACGAGGCCTGCTTGGCGACCAGGACCGGCGGTCGGACCGGCAGCTTGAGCACGAACGGCGTGAACCGCAGCGTCTCGGTCCGCGCGGCGAGGTGGGTCACCAAAGTCATCGTCTCGATGAATTCCTTGTCCTCGAGGAACTCCCGGTCGCCGGTGTCGGTGTAGGGATAGGTCGAGTCCGACTCGCGCGGATAGATCAGGCTGTCGGCCACGGTCATGCTGGTGAAGCCGGCCGATTCCGCAGCTTGGGCCAGCGGTGCGTAGTACTCCGCACGGGTCATTGCTTCGGCGTAGGTGAATCGCATGCCGCAACACTAGAACGTGTTTCATTCTTCTGCCAGAGTCTCCTCATGGACCCGCAGGAGATCAGCGACCGCATGGAGATCACCGACCTGATCACGAGGTACACCCGCGCTGTGGACACCCGGCAGTTCGCCGACCTCCACCAGCTCTTCACCGAGGACGCGGTCCTGGACTACTCCGCCAACGACGGGCCGGTCGGCCCGCCGGAGGAGGCGATCGCCTGGGTGGAGAGGGGCCTGGCCGGGTTCGCTCGCTGCCAGCACATCATCGGACAGGTCGCGATCAGCTTCGCCGAGGACCGTCGTACGGCTCAGGTGACCGCCTACTTCACCAACCCGCTGGTCGGCGTGGCCCCGGACGGGACCGAGACGGTGTGGGAGGTGGGCGGCTACTACCACCACGAAATGGTGAGTATGCCGGACGGCTGGCGCTCTCGCGCGATGGC
>JAKDNC010000140.1 GCA_030452025.1 Nocardioides sp.
GGCCAACCCGGCCAGACCGTGCTGGTCGAGGTCGAGGAGATCGGCCGCGATCTGATACTCGTGGTTCAGCGTGGTCCCGAACATCGGCGGGTCGTCGGAGTTGATGGAGAACCTGACACCCGCGTCCCGGAAGGCGCGCAACGGGTGCTCGGCAAGCGTGGCCACGGCCTTGGTCGCGACATTCGATGACGGGCAGACCTCGAGCGGAATGGCATGTTCGGCGAGGTAGGCCACGAGCCCGGGGTCCTGCGCGGCCGTCGTACCGTGCCCGATCCGCTCGGCGCCCAAGAGCTTGATGGCATCCCAGACTGTCTCCGGCCCGGTGGTCTCCCCCGCGTGCGGGACGCTGTGCAGGCCGGCGGCACGCGCGGCGTCGAAGTGCGGCTGGAACTGCGGACGGGGTACGCCGACCTCCGGGCCGCCTAGCCCGAAGCCGACCAGCGACTCCACGCGGTGATCGAGGGCGTAGGACAGCGTCGCGTCAGCGGCCGGGATTCCGCTCTCGCCGGGGATGTCGTAGATCCAGCGCAGCACCAGGCCGAAGTCACGCTCCGCCTTGCGGCGGGCCTCCTCGATCGCCTCGGTGTAGGCCTCGATCGGGATGCCGCGGATCACGGAGGTGTACGGCGTGCAGGTGAGCTCGGCATACTTCACGTTCTGCCCCGTCGACATCTCGCGCGCCACCTCGTAGGTGAGCAGCTCGACGTCCTCCGGGGTCTTGATCAGGTCGACCACGGCCAGGTAGACGTCGATGAAGTGCGCAAAGTCCTTGAAGTCGAAGAACTTCCTGAGCTCCTCCGGGTCGCTCGGCACGGCCCCGGGGTGACGCTGCGCGAGGGCGCTCACGATGCGCGGCGAGGCCGACCCGACGTGGTGCACGTGGAGCTCGGCCTTCGGGATGCCGGCGATGAAGTCAGACAGGTCAGTCACGTCAGGCAGTCTGCCAGCCGCCACGGGCGCTGCCAAAGCCTCAGCGCCGGTGTCGGGTGAGACGTTCGCGACGCCCGACGGCCGACCCCGGTCGACCCCGGTCGAAGGATCAACCTCCGTTGATCGCCGACAGAATGTTGTCGGCCATCTCCTGGATCGTGCTGCCGTCGACGGGTTCTCCGTTGACGAAGGCGGCCGGGGTCCCGGTGATGCCCTCCTTGGACGCGGCGTCACTGGCGTTGGTGGCCCACTCGTCGAAGTCGCCGTCCTTGATGCCGGAGGCCACGCCATCGCCACCGGCACCGGACTTCTTGGCCAGGTCGATCAGCCAGTCCGTGTCGGGCGAGGGGCCGGACTCGGGCGGCTGGTTCACGAAGAGCTGGTTGTGGAACTCCAGCGCTGCCTTGCCGCCGACCTCGTCCAGGACCACCCCGAAGGCATTGAGCGCCTCGCTGGAGTAGTCGTTGAGGAAAGCCATCGGGCGGTAGACGACATAGGCGTCTCCGTCCTTGGCTGCCTGGAGCAGGTCATCCCGGGTCGCCGACTCCAGCTGCTGGCAGTACGGGCACTGGAAGTCCTCGAAGATCTCGACCTTGACCGGCGCCTCCGGGTCGCCGACGCCGAGGCCGTACTCGTCGGCGGTCGCGATCGCTACGTTGCCGGGCTCCGTCGTCTGCGACGAGCCGCCACCGGGCTTGTCGGCAGCCTCGCCGCTGGTGTCACGGTTGGACTGGATCGCCCAGCCGACCGCGATGATCATCAGGAGTACGACGGCCACGCAGCCGCCGATCACGACGTTCCGATTCCCGGAATTCGAGGTCTTGTATGTGGAGGGCATGAGTTCCTTTCACTCCTTGGTGAAGAGCAGGTTGTCGAGGGCCAGTCGGGTGCGGGGGCGCCAGACCAGGAAGGCCGAGATGATCAGGAGGCCGACGTCACGGGCGATCTCCCACGGGTACTCGTCGGTGACGCCCTCCTTGAAACCCCCGCCACCGAAGCAGCCGCAATCGATCTGGAGACCACGCGACCACGCCGAGGCGATCCCGAAGATGAACGCCGCGAAGAGCAGGATTGAGATCACCGACATGACACGGACGAAGACTCCGAGCACGAGGCACAGGCCGACGACGACTTCGAGGAGGGGCAGCACGTGGCCGACGGTCGGCACGACCGCCTCCGGCAGCAGGTCATAGGCGCGGACGGCCCGGACGCTGGCAGCCGGGTCGGGAAGTTTGAGCGCACCCGCGACGACCCAGACGCCGCCCACGACGAGACGCGCCGCGAGTCCGATCCATCCCAGCATGTGCCCGAGACTAGAGAGTCAGCCTGAGACGAGCCTGAAGGGGCCACGCGTGTTGTCGTCTAGTGTCGTAGGAGTGAATAACAGACTTGTATGGATCGACTGTGAAATGACCGGGCTCGACCTCGGCGCCGACGCACTGATCGAGGTGGCGGCCCTGGTGACCGACTTCGAGCTCAACGTCCTCGGCGAGGGCGTGGACCTGATCATCAAGCCCCCGCCCGAATCGCTGGACCAGATGAACGACTTCGTGCGTGACATGCATGTGAAGTCGGGACTGCTCGAGGAGCTCAACGACGGCATCTCCATGGCCGACGCCGAGCAGCAGGTGCTGGCCTACATCCAGGAGTATTGTCCCGACGGTTCCAGACCCCCGTTGGCCGGCAACACGGTGGCCACCGACCGCGCCTTCCTGGCCCGCGACATGGTCGAGCTCGAGCAGTTCCTGCACTACCGGATCGTCGATGTCTCCTCGATCAAGGAACTCTCCCGCCGCTGGTATCCCCGCGCCTACTTCCAGGCGCCCGCCAAGCGTGGCAACCACCGCGCCCTGGCCGACATCCAGGAGAGCATCGAGGAGCTGCGTTACTACCGCGAGGCTGTCTTCGTGGCGCCTCCCGGTCCCAACTCCAGGGCCGCGAAGGTGATCGCCGAGAAGCATGGCGGGGCCCTCACCGGCCTGGGTGACCCCGATTCGCCCAACACCCCCTGACTAGGGCTACACTGCTCTCCGGCCAGACGGCTTCGGCATCTAGGTCATGGTGGGTATAGCTCAGCTGGTAGAGCGCCGCCTTGTGGTGGCGGATGTCGCGGGTTCAAGTCCCGTTACTCACCCCAATGCAGACGGGCCCCTGATCGCATCGCGGTCAGGGGCCCGTCTGCATTGGGGTCGAGGCTCAGTTCCCGGCCACCCGGATCCGAACCGCCGACCCGGCCGGCGGCCCAGTACGCAGCCGCCCTCCTGCTACGTTATTCCAAAGATCTTTGGAGGAACGATGCAATCGGATCGCAAGGGCCACCTGTTCGATCAGGTGGGAGTCGTGGGCAAGGCCTTCGGCAGCCCGCGTCGACTCCAGCTGGTCGAACTGCTGGCCCAGGGTGAACGCACGGTCGAGTCACTGTCCCGCGCCGCAGGGATGGGCCTCAACTCGGTCTCGGCCCACCTCCAGGTGCTCAAGCTCGCGAACCTCGTCGCCACCCGCCGGGAAGGAACCCGGATCCACTACCGCCTCGCCGGCGACGACGTCGCGCAGCTCTACGACGCGATGCTGACCGTGGCCCGCCAGCGATCGGCCGACGTGGGCAAGGCCCTCGACGCCTATCTCAACGTGCCCGGCTCCGAGGAGGTCGAGCTGGTCACCCGCGACGAGCTGACCTCGATGCTCAAGCGCGACAATGCGCTCGTGGTCGATGTACGCCCCCGTGAGGAGTACGCCGCCGGGCACATCCCCGGCGCCCGCAACGTGCCGTTCGAGGAGCTCACCGGCGCGGTGGACAGCCTGCGACTCACCACCCCGGTGATCGCCTACTGCCGGGGCGCCTACTGCGTCATGGCCCACGACGCCGTCCGCCTGCTCGGCGGCGAGGGCGTCATCGCCCGCCGTCTGGAGGACGGGATGCTGGAGTGGCGCACCCATGGCCACCCGGTCGAGGTGGGCGCATGATGACGGCCCTTCGCGCATGGCCGGCTCGACGCTGGTGCGCTGCCGTGCTGGCTGCCGTGGCGTTCACCCTCGTGGTGGCCGTCCCGACTGCCTTGATCGACACGCCCTTCTTTGGCCGGGAGATCCCGCCCACGTGGTGGGCCTGGCCCTCGCTCGTCGTGTCCTCGGTGCTCGCCGGGATGCTGATCGCCTCCTACCTGGCCGACCCATCCGATGCCCCTGCCGATACCCGGGCCGACCGCCGCGCCACCCGCGGAGGATGGGCCGGCAGCGTGCTGACCTTCTTTGCCGTCGGCTGCCCGGTGTGCAACAAGCTGGTGCTCGTCGCGCTGGGCAGTGCCGGCGCCCTGACCTGGTTCGAGCCGGTCCAACCGCTGCTGCAGGTCGCGGCCGTGGTCCTCCTCCTGTGGGCCTTGCGCCAGCGCCTGCGCGGCGAGATCGCCTGTCCCGTCCAGCCCCGACCCGAGGTCAGCCATGTTTGAGTCCCGCAAGAGCCCGCTGTTTCCACTCCTGGTCGCCGCCGTCGCGGCGATTGCGCTCGTGGTGGTGCTGACCACCCAGGGCAACGAGGATGAGGACAAGACGAGTCCCGCCGCGTCCGGGGCCGACAGCTCGGAGTCGTCGGCGGGTCCGCTGTCCGGGCTCGCCCGACGCGACGCCGACGACCCGGTCGCGCTGGGCGAGGTCGACGCACCCGTCGTGATGGTGGCCTACTCGGAATACCAGTGCCCCTACTGCGGCAAGTTCGCCCGCGACACCGAGCCGAAGCTGATCGAGAAGTACGTCGAGGACGGGACCCTGCGCATCGAATGGCGGGACTTCCCCTACCTCGGCCCCGAGTCGACCACGGCCGCCCTCGCCGGCCGTGCCGCAGCCGCCCAGGACAAGTTCTGGGAGTTCCACGAGGCGATGTTCGCCGACCAGCTGCCGCCCAACAGCGGCAACCTGAACGAGGAGTACGTCGCGAGCGTCGCCGATGACGCCGGCCTGGACGTGGACCAGTTCCGCGAGGACATGTCCTCCGATGCCGTCCAGAAGCTGGTCGACGCGGACTTCAACGAAGGACAGTCACTCGGCGTGAACGGAACCCCCAGCTTCGTGATCAACGGCACCCCGGTCGTCGGGGCCCAGCCGCTCGAACACTTCGAGCAGGTCATCGACGAGGCCGCGGAAGCCGCACCGTGAGCGAGGTGGGCATCCTGGCCGCCTTCGCGGCCGGGGTCCTCTCCCTGCTCTCCCCCTGCAGCGCGCTGCTGCTGCCCTCATTCTTCGCCTACGCGTTCGCGAACACCCGCGCGCTGCACGCCCGCACGCTCGTGTTCTACGTCGGCCTCCTGCTGACGCTCGTGCCGCTCGGCACAGGCGCCGGTGCCGCGTCCTCACTCTTCTACGGACACCGATCGCTGCTGATCTCGCTGGCCGGCTGGACGATCATCGCCCTCGGCACGCTGCAGCTCCTCGGCAAGGGATTCTCCTTGCCCTTCAGCGCCCGCCTCCAGAACTGGTCGAACCAGCGCGGCGGTTCGGGCTGGCTCTCCACCCTGCTGCTCGGTGCCGTCTACGGCTTGGCCGGATTCTGCTCCGGGCCGGTGCTCGGCGCCATCCTCACCGTTGCAGCCACCCAGGGCTCCCCCTGGGCCGGCGGTGCGCTCCTGGCCGTCTACGCACTGGGGATGGCGGCACCGCTCCTGGTCCTCGCCGCGCTGTGGGACCGCTTCGACCTCGGTCGCCGTGGTTGGCTCCGCGGACGCACATTGTCGTGGGGAAAGCTGCGGGTGCACACCACCTCACTGGTCTCCGGTCTCCTGTTCATCACCATCGGTGTGCTGTTCCTCCGCTTCGACGGCACCGCCGGGATCACCGGGCTCTTCGGCATGGGCGACACCGTGGACTTCGAGTTCTCCGCCCAACAGGCAGTCACGGAATGGGCGGCGGCGCTACCCACCTGGCTGGTCCCCGCGGTGATCCTGCTGCTCGCCGTGGCGGTCGCGGCCCGCAGGATGCTTGGTCATCCCCGCGAGGACGCGAAGCACACCGGGGACACAACCGACGTGGAGGACCGATCGACCTCGCTGGTCAACCAGTCCGACGGCGAATGATCCCGGCGGAACGTGTGCTCCTCCGGCCACCGAGCTGCTCGGCTACCGTCACACCATGGAGTCAGCCAGCGGAGCCAGCAGATCGTCCTACGACGTGGTCGTCGTCGGGGGTGGGCACAACGGGCTGGTCGCGGCGGCGTACCTCGCCCGTGCCGGTCTCTCGACGCTGGTCCTCGAGCGGCTGCCCGCAACTGGTGGCGCGGCCGTCTCGAAGCTGGCCTTCTCCGGCCACGACGCGCGGCTGTCGCGCTACTCCTACCTCGTCTCGTTGATGCCGCAACAGCTCGTCGAGGACCTCGGGCTCTCACTCGACCTGCGCTCACGCATCACCGCTTCCTTCACGCCGTACCTCCGCGACGGACAGCCCGGCGGACTGCTCGCCGAGCGCCCCGAGGGCGACGCGACCCGGGCCTCGTTCCGACAGCTCACCGGGTCGGACGAGGAGTACGACGCGTGGCTGCGGCTCTACGGCGACGTCGACAAGCTGGCCGCTGTCATCTCGCCGACGCTGCTCTCCCCCTTGCCGAAGGAGTCCGACCTGGCCAGCCAGGTGGATGCCGACCTGTGGCGGGAGTTCGTCAAGGAGCCGCTCGGCGCCTTGGTGGAGCGTCGCTTCCGTGACGACACCGTCCGCGGCGTGGTGGCCACCGACGCACTGATCGGCACCTTCGCCGACCTCCACGACACCTCGCTCGTGCAGAACCGCTGCTTCCTCTATCACCTGATCGGCAACGGCACCGGCGAGTGGCGGGTGCCGGTCGGCGGGATGGGCGCGGTCACCGATGCACTGCTCCGCGCCGCAACGCAGGCAGGGGCCGAGGTGCGCACCGGTGCCGGGGTCAGTGGGATCGCCATGGCCCGGGACGGTGGCGAGGTCACCTGGCACGACGGATCGACCACACACTCGGCGGTCGGACAACACGTCCTGGCCAACGTCGCGCCCTGGGTGCTCCGGATCCTGCTCGGCGAGGAGCCCGACACCGAGACCAAACCTTCCGGCTCGCAGCTCAAGATCAACTTCCTGCTCGACCGCCTGCCCGCACTCAAGTCCGGGATCGACCCGGAGGTCGCCTTCGCCGGGACCCTGCACCTCTCGGAGGACTACACCCAACTGCAGACGGCGTACGCCGAAGCAGCCGCCGGCCGGGTGCCGAGCGAGATGCCCGGCGAGGTCTACTGCCACTCCCTGACCGACCGCTCGATCCTCGGGTCCTTCGAGGGCCACACGCTCACCTACTTCGGGCTGCACACCCCGGCCGAGCTCTTCGACGACCCGGCCAGCAAGTCTCTGGCAGTCGACCGGGCACTCGACTCGATCAACCAGCATCTCCTCGAGCCACTGCAGGCCTGCCTCGCGCGCGACGCCGACGGCAATCCCTGCATCGAGGCGAAGACACCACAGGACATCGAGGCCGACCTCGCGATGCCCGGCGGCCACATCTTCCACGGCGACCTGGAGTGGCCGTGGGCGTCGAATCGCGCCCGGTTGGAGACCCCAGCCCAGCAATGGGGCGTGGCGACCGGGATCGATCGCCTCCTCCTGTGCGGCTCGGGTGCGCGCCGCGGCGGCGCGGTCTCCGGGCTCGGCGGCCACAACGCGGCCCAAGCCGTGCTCGCCTCGCTCTGAACCCGTTTCAGGGGCGGGTGTACGACGTCCGCATCGTGTAGTCCTTCTCGGGACCCCGGGCCACCCACTCGAGGGTCCACCGGCTCTCGTCGACGCCGGGGGTGACCACGCCGCGATAGGTGTCGGATCCGCAGGGATGCTCGACGGTCCGGTCAGTGGTCCAGGTGTGGAAGTCGCGACCGTCCTCGAAGGTCACGAACCATCCGCCGTCACGGGGCTCGATCCAGAGTGTGCGCTGGACCGGCACCGGGCCGGTGGGTCGCTCCCAGACCCCGCGCTCCTCCCACTTCACCCGGGCGTCGTCACCGGTGGTGAATCTCGCGTTCCCCGTGATGTTGGTGGTTTCGACGGCCAGCCGGTCGTCGATACGTCGGGTGAATTCCCAGGCCCCTGCCAGGTCGGTCGGCTCGAGTGCCACCTCAATATTGCACCACACGTGGCAGCTGGACCCCACGGGCAGTGACCCTCCATCGG
>JAKDNC010000141.1 GCA_030452025.1 Nocardioides sp.
TGCGCTGGGCCTCGACCGCCGCCTCGCATAACCGTCCGCCCCGCCCGGTACGGGTCCACGCCCTCCCGCCGACCATGTGGATCACCCCCACCCGGGCCGTCGGAGGAGCCAAATCCGCCGCCGACGGGGTGCTGCCCGCCGCGATCACCTGGAACGACGGGACGATCCACCTCGCCGGCACCGACGACGAGACGACCACCGGATGGGAGGTCCACGCTGTAGGCACGACACAATCAGGGTCCATCCAGCTGGCTCCGGGCGAGGCCACCTTTGGGCGTCCCGACCGGCGTATGTGGCCTGTCCACCGCTCCCCCGTGCTCTCCGCCCGCGAGGCCGGACGAGCTCTCGATGAGCTGCAGGAGGACGGGGAGCTGGCGCGCTGGCAGATGCTGGCCAGCCTCGAGGACCTCGCCCACCGGAGCGTCCACACTGTGGCCACATCGATCTTCCGGGAAGTCGCCGACCTCCCCGACAGCCAGGTGGCGCCCGCCCTGCTGGACGATCAGCAGCTGGAGGTCGTGGTCACCCACGTGATCTATGGCCGCTCCGGGGCCGACAGTCGCATCCTGCGCAGCCTGGACCGCTGCCTGGACCCGGCCACCACCCGTGCCGTGGACCCCATCCGCTATCTGACCACCCAGGTGCGCCGCGACCTAGCCGACCAGGTGCGCGTGGCCATCGGCGACCCGCAGGTCGGGTCCCGCGTGCGCCGTATCGCCCGCGGTCTGGGCACCGGCGCGTCACTGGAGGAGATCATCGACCGCTACAACCAGGTCCACTCCTCCGACCGCATCTCCACCACCCGCGCGATCCGGGCGCTCACCGTCGCCCCGTCGATCGAATCGACCGCCCTCCGCCACGTCTTCGAGGCCCGCGATGTGTAACCCCACACAGCACTCCCCCGACATGCGTCAACTCATCGCTCAGCGTCACCGCGCCAACACCGCACGCGGCGAGCTGCTGCAGCTGATCGCCGACGGCATCCTGACCCCCTGGGAAGCGCTGGTCGCTGCCGCCACCGCGGACGAGAAGGCGCTGCTGCGCCTGACGCTGCACCAGCTGATCACCGCCAGCCCCGGCATCGGGCAGGCCCGCGCCCACCGGATCACCGCCCAGGTTGTCCGTATTCTCGGCACCACCGAGGCTGCCGCCCCCACCGGTCGTGTCACCCTCGCCTACGTCCTGGATGAGCAGGCTCGCGGCAAGAGGCTCTTGGCGGTTCTGGATGCCTTCATCTCCCACGGCCTGATCCGCGAGGAAGGAGACCTCCCGGTGTGGACCGGATTCCCGTTCACCCCCTGCCCCGTCGACGCGAAGGAGAACGGACGATGAAGACCCTTCCCCTCGCGCCGCCGGCTACTCGCGCGGCGCCCCGTCATCACCGTCGCTGCGAATGCGACCGGGACACGCTCCAGACCCCGTGGAAAGCGCAGATGTGCCAGATCCTGCACACCCGCGACCAGGAGGCGGCCCGCGCCCTGCTGGATGACTTCCTGCTCGAGAACGAGGCCGAGATCGCGAGGGTCATCCGGCGCGCCCAGCGCATCGCCCACCTCGACTACCGCGACAAGGACACCGCACTGTCCTACTTCGGACAGGCGCTGATGAAGATGGTCGACACCCGCTGGCGGGCCAAGACCGGCACCGGCACCAGCCAGGTCTTCAACTACTCCCGCAACCTCCCGGTGATCCTCGAGCAGGAGACGCGCTACTTCGTCCGCGAGGACCGTCGCCGTGGCCTGCTGGACGGCACCGCCGGCGTTCCCGGCGACAGCGCGCATGACCGCAAGGCAAAGGCGCTGGCACGGTCGCGGCAGCTGTTCGAGCGCGAACACTCTCGCACCCCTGCTGACGAGGAGCTGGTCGAGTTCCACAACGCCCGCATGCGCGCCACCCGCAAGGACCCCGTCCGCCAGTCCGTCCTGGTCACCGCCGAGGACCTGCGCTCGTTGACCGCCGTCCCCCTGCAGGACCCCAATCTCACCAGCGAACCCAGACTGGTCAGCGAGGACACCCCGGATCTCGGTCTGCCCGAGCGTCAGCAGCGCCTCGACGCCGTCATCGCCGAATGCGAGCGGAAGGACGAGGAACGCCGGCTCGCCCGTCGCCGGGCCCTCAAGCGGGAGCCGGTGCAGATGGCCACGGTCGCCCGCATCTACCTCGCCGACCACGCCCAGGGCGACCTGGCGACCCGGCAAGAGATTATCGACAAGCTCGACGTGACCGAGCGGGCTTCCCAGCGGGAAGTCGGATCCCACCTCAAAGAGATCATGACCCTGCTGCGGACCGCGTTCTGGAGCTACGGTCTTTCGTGACCTGGCGTACAGTCCTGGAGCCCCGTGGCCGACGTTTCGCGTCCAGAACCCGGGCGCTGCGCCCTCGTTCACGTGCCTGCGATCATTTCGGCGAGGTCGGCTCCGGCGCGCAGGAGGGCGCGTGTCCGCTGGGCGATCGCGTCGATGCGGTTCTCCAGGGCTTTGGACGGCTCCTCGACGTCGTGGAGCTGACGGATGGAGCGCATGGCGTTCTGCACGTCGGGGATGCGGTAGCCGGCAGCTCGTAGCGCGGCGGTGATGCGAGCCTCGCGAATCGCGGGCACCGGGTAGCGCCGGGCAGCGCCGACGCGTGAGCTGACCCGCTCGGGAACGATCAGTCCCGACTTTTCCCAGAATCGGAGAGTTGAGGTTCGGACACCGAGGGCGCCGGCCAGTTCGGTGATGGTCATGGTGTCCTCGCTCGTCGGCTGTCTCGGCGCGGGTCATCTGCAGCGCTCGTTGCGCAGCCAGAGCGTCGTCGCGCTCCCGGGCGAGGGTGGTGTGAAAGGAGCTGACCAGAGCGACCGCCTGATCAGGCGGGAGCGCGGTCCTGACTGTGTGCAGGTGGTCGAGGCTGGCTGGGACCGCTGAAATGTGCAGTAACGTCGTGAGGACGGTCACTCGATAATGAGTGTATCGTCAGTGGCGGCGTCGCTCGCCACACGGACATCACTTCAAAGGAGAATGAACGATGAAGGCAATGGTCTACCGCGGAGCAGGAAAACCGAGCTGGGAGGACGTCCCGGAGCCGGAACTGCAGCACCCCACAGATGTCGTTGCGAAGATCCTCACCACCACGATCTGCGGAACCGACCTGCACATCCTCAAAGGCGATGTCCCAGCGGTCACCGAGGGCAGGATCCTCGGACACGAGGGGATCGCAGAGATCACCGAAGTCGGAGATGCAGTCACAGAACTGAAGGTCGGCGACAAAGTCATCATCTCGGCCGTCACCTCGTGTGGGAAGTGCTCGAACTGCCGCAAGAATCTCCAGAGCCACTGCCTCGCCGAAGAGGGAGCGTCGGGGATCGGCTGGATCTTCGGGCACCTCATCGACGGCACCCAGGCCGAATACGTGCGCATCCCTTTCGCTGAAAGCTCGGTGCAGAGGCTCCCGGAAGGGGTCTCGCCGGAGGACGCAACGATGATCAGCGACATCCTGCCGACCGGACACGAACTCGGAATCCTTAACGGCAATGTCAAGGCCGGTGATGTCGTCATAGTCATCGGCGCTGGCCCCGTCGGCTTGGCCGCTATCACAGCCTCCCAACTCTACGGTCCCAGTCGAGTGATCGCCGTCGACCTCGATGCCAACCGCGTCGAGCAGGCGAAGAAGTTCGGGGCGACAGACGGAGTGCTCTCCTCCGACGGTGATTGGAAGGAGCAGGTGCTGGCCATGACCGATGGTCTCGGCGTCGATGTGGCAATCGAGGCCGTCGGCATTCCGGCGACGTGGAACATGTGCCTCGAGGTCATTCGGGCAGGTGGGCATGTCGCGAACGTCGGCGTGCACGGGACCGCGGTGGAACTGCCTCTGCAGGATCTGTGGATCGAGAACCTCACGTTCACCACTGGTCTGGTCAGTGCCTACTCGGCCCCCATGCTGACGAAGTTGCTTGCCCAGGGCAGGATCGATGTCTCCGGTTTCATCAGTCACCGGTTTGCCTTCAGCGACTTCGAAGAAGCCTATGAAGTCTTCAGCAATGCGGCGGAGACGAAGGCCCTCAAAGTAATCGTCAACGTCTGAGTTGCATCTGAGAGGTACTCAGTGATCTGTCGGGAAGTTGTATTGCGGTAAGCCTCGATCTTTCGCGGGGTAGGTGAGATCGGGGCTGTCGAAGGTAGCGTTGAGCATGTCGAGGTCTTCCTGATGGCGAGCGTGAGAACTTCCATCATCGGGAGACCTCGATGTCTATCCCCGCACCGACGCGCCCCTCCCGTGCTCAGCATCTACACCCTCATCTGCGAAGAGCCCCTTTACGGTCAGCGCGAGCACTCCCTCGCGGGCGATCAGGCGCCAGGCCGCGGCGATCACCTTGGTGTCGCGGGCGTGGATGTTCTCTGCGTTAGTGGCCACGCTCCATGGTTTCACCAGCGGGCAGAGGGTCTCGGCAGGATCGGTCGGTGCAGCTCGAGGGTGCCGCAGTGACGGGAGGGGACGGGTTGCTCCCGCCCCCTCCCGTCATCTCATCGTCGGTGTCGCCGGCCGCGACCCCGTTGCTCCCGGCTCCGAGTCTGCTCGGCCTCACGCAGCCGAAGTACGGCTGCGCAGAGGTTCAGCAGCGCCGTCGCCAGTGAGCGGACGTCGCGCAGTGCGCGGCGTGCTCGAACCGGCCCGATTGCTTCGGCGAGGTTGCGGTACGCCCGCAGGGTGCGCACGTGCTCGCTGGCGAACTCGCGGTACCCGTTGGCCGCGCGTGATGCGGGCGGGATGACGCCTCGCGATTCGAGGTCGCGGACCTGTTGCGCCGAGTACCCCGAGGCAACGGAGACCGCACCCGTTGTCAGCGGTGACTGTCCGGTGTCCGTCACGGTCGAACCCTCCATACGCACTTCAACGTCATGCTTCAAGTATGGACATGCGAGAGCTTCTTGAAACAGTCCGCGCCTTCGATGGCCTGCTCGAACTGAGCCCGACCGAAGGCAGCGAGTACCCAGAGATCGCGTGGGGCGACCACTTCTTCTACTACGCACCCGACGGAGTGGTACCCAACGGTCCGCCGTACGCCACGATCGTCACGAAGCACTACCCCGGCGAGCCGCCCTCGAGCCTCGACCCGGCGGATCGCTGGCGAGTGAACATCCACGTCGGCACGACCACTTTCACGGAGCTCACCGGGGAAGACCCCCGCCACATCGCCACTCGCGACTTTACCGTGGCCGACGTGATCCTGCCGCACCCGGTGTACGGGTCACTCGGCTGGATCGCTGTGGTCAATCCGGCTCAGCACACCGCTCCCGTCGTCGTCGAGCTGCTCCGCACCGCGCACGAGGCCGCGAAGCGTAGAGCGGTTCGCCGGTCCGCGAAGCCCCCGGTTCCGTGAGCACGTCGACGGCGAGACATCCTGACGATCGTCGTCCCTCGAGAAGCGACGCCAGCGTGGGGACGACACCCCTCGATGAGGGATCCAGTTCCGGTCTACGACGCCGTCGTGGATGCGGTTGGCGTCCCGGGGGTGTCTCGCAGTCCTGGAGGTCGTGTCGGGCTCAGCCACGGCGGCGTCGGTGCCCTGGCGGGCAGTCAGCTCGACGAGGCGCGGAGCGCGCGGTTGAGGGTCTCGAAGATCTGCGCTGATCTGGAGTCGTCCCAGGCTGGGTCCAGCCCGGGAGCCGGAGCCCACAGCCACCACAGACTGTCCGGTGGGTCAAGCATCCGACCGAGGGTGCATTCGCCGTAACGAGGACGGGGCGCGTCACGAGCCGTGCGCCATACTCGACAGTGCGTTGGAGTGCGTCGTCGACGTCGGTGACAGACACTGGGAGCAGACGGGGCCGAGCCGGCCAGCGTCAGTGCGAACCGTGGAGGAGCTCTCTTGCGCGCACGCTGTCTCGACCGGAGCGCAGCCTTGCCGCAGTGGGCGACCCGTCGTGGTTCTCGTGGTCGGCGGGCCCTCGTACCGCGAAGTACCATCGCACTTGCGAGACACCCTGCGTCCACAAGGCATTCCAATGGCTATCCGAGCGCGACCGCAAGAATAAACGCACCGGTCACGGCAGTCTCGGGTCGTCGACTGTGGTTCGCTACGCGACCGTCCACCAGAAGGTGATCGACCTCGCCGCGACCTCACCTTCGACAACCCCGTCGGCGCCTCGAGCGCTTCCTCGAGGGCCGACCGACGGATGTGAAGATCCAGATCACGCTGTGACCGTGCGCCGGCGCGGCTGAGCGCCGTCGCGCCACCACCCTCCACGATTCCTCGAGCGACGCGCGGGAACCCCTCACGCGGGCCTGCGGAGCCGGAGCGCCACCGCGACGCCGAGGGCGAGCGCCATCACGGAGACCACGATGGATCCTGCTCCGACGGTGCCCGAGGCGAGCGCCAGGCCCCAGAGGATCCCGCCGACCCACAGCCCGCCGTCGACGCCGAGGTTCCACACCACCGAGGCTCGGCCGGGATCCATCCGACGCATGGTCGTGTGCAGCGTGAGCGTCTGCACGATCCCGACGCCCAGCCCGATGAGCACACCCGACGCGAGCATCGCCGCGGCGACGCTGACCAGAACCCCGAGCACCCCGCCGGCGGCGAGGCTGAGAGATCCGACCACGAGCGCGGCCGGGGCCTCGATCCGGGCCTCGAGCTCCCCGCCGATGCCACGGCCCAGAGCGTTGCCGAGCTGCACCGTGAAGACGACGAGCGCGGCACCGCCGAAGGAGGAGGCCAGCACCGGCAGGCTCGTGAGTCCGTGGGAGAACAGGACCACCACAGCGAGGAGGAGCGCGAGGGCGAGCCACGGCGCACCCGCGACGAAGCGCTGCACCCGACCGCCCTCTGGAGCGTCCGGTGTCATCGTCGGATCCGGATCCGGATCCGAGGTCCCCACGCCGGGCGGCAGGCGGAGGGACAGCCCTGCTGCGAGGACTCCGACGATGAAGGCGCACACCCCGAAGACGGACGTCGAGTAGGCGAGCGCGAGCTGCACCCCCGCCGGCGATCCCAGTGCCGTCGCCGCCATGGTGACCAGGCCGTAGATGCCCAGCACCCTGCCCAGCTGCTGGGCGGGGACCAGCAGGGCGATCCCCTGCGCGCCGGCGACGATCACGATGCCGAACCCGGCGCCGCTCAG
This sequence comes from Nocardioides sp., assembly GCA_030452025.1. Classification (GTDB taxonomy): domain Bacteria; phylum Actinomycetota; class Actinomycetes; order Propionibacteriales; family Nocardioidaceae; genus Nocardioides. The sequence continues at coordinate 7,101 of JAKDNC010000141.1, forward strand.
CACCGCCCCCACGAGCAGCACGACCGTGGTCTGCGCGGTGCCCGTGACCAGGGCACCGATCGCCAGCAGGGCCAGCGAGACGGTGAGGACGAGGCGGAGCGAGAACCGACGCACGAGGGCGGGCGTGAAGACCTGCACCGCCATCACGAACGCCATCATGGTGCCCACGAACAGGCTGGACAGCCCCGGGTCGTCGGCCCGTGTCACGGGGATCAGCGAGTACAGGGTGAAGAAGACCGCGACACCCAGTGCCACTGCTGTCGTCAGCGAGATCACCGCTGCACGGTGCACGAGTTCCCTCCTTCCGGTTATGCCGTTGTGCTCCCCAGGAGCGCCGCCCGTCGCTGCCAGAACACGACGGCGCTCGCCGCGGCGACATTGAGGGAGTCCACTCCCCCGGCCATCGGGATCACGACGTGCTCATCCACGGTCCGCAGCGTTGCAGGCTTCAGCCCGTGCCCTTCGGCACCGAGCACGACGGCGATCTTCCGGTCCGGGCCGAGACCCACCCGGTCCAGTGCGACCGCCCCCTCGCTGAGCGCCAGGGCGAGCACGTCGAAGCCGGCCTGGTGCAGCAGGTCCACGCCCTCGCGGGGCCAGACCTCCAGCCGCGTCCACGGCACCTGGAACACCGTACCCATCGATACCCGGATGGAGCGCCGGTACAGAGGGTCCGCGCACTGCGGGGTCACCAGCACCGCATCGACGTCGAGGGCGGCGGCGGAGCGGAACATGGCGCCGACGTTGGTGTGGTCCACGATGTCCTCGAGCACGGCCACGGTGCGCGCCTCCCGCAGCACCTCCTCCACACTCGGCAGCTCAGGGCGCTGCATCGCCGCGAGCGCGCCGCGGTGCAGGTGGAAGCCGGTGAGCTGCTCGAGCAGCGGCTCCGCCCCGACGAACACCGGCACCTCGGGGAAGCGCTCGTACAGCGGCGCGAACTTCGCCAGCCACTTCTCGCTCATGAGGAAGGAGCGCGGTGCCATCCCGGC
>JAKDNC010000142.1 GCA_030452025.1 Nocardioides sp.
CTTCTCGCTGCCGGCACAGGACCAGGGCGAGGGAGTCGCCGTGGCCCCGGACGACAGGATCTACCTGAGCAGTGAGGGGGTGCAGTCGGAGCTGCTGCGGGTGCAGCTGCCGCTGGATATCCGCCAGAAGCTCGACCCTGCGGACGCTCCTGAGGAGGGCGCTGGCCACGAGTCGGATGCTTCCGACGCGCAGGTCGAACCGGAGAGAGATCCGTGGCCCTGGATCATCGGCGGGATGGTCGGAGTCGTCGCGATCGGCGTACTGATTCGGTCCCTCAAGCCCCACTGACCCGGCAGGGTGCACACTCACAGGTATGGAAATCACGATTGTCACCGGTGACATCACCACCCAAGAGGTCGACGCCGTGGTCAACGCCGCCAACCGCCGGATGCGCGGTGGCGGAGGCGTGGACGGCGCGATCCACCGGGCCGGCGGAGAAGAGATCCTGGAGCAGTGCGTGGCCCGCTTCCCCGACGGCCTCGGGACCGGACAGGCTGGCTGGACCACCGCCGGGCGACTCCCCGCGAAGTGGGTGATCCACGTCGTCGGCCCCAACCACGCGGCCGGTGAGCGCGACCGTGCCCTGCTGCCCTCCTGCTACGTCAATGCGTTGCGCGTCGCCGACGAGCTCGGCGCGAAGTCGGTGGCCTTCCCACTGGTCTCGGCTGGGGTCTACGGCTGGCCCAAGGAAGACGCCGTCGATGCCGCGCTGGAAACGCTGCGGGCCTCCCCGACCCAGGTCGAGGAGGCCCGCGTCGTCGCCTTCGACGAGTCGAGCGCAGAGTTGCTCAGAGCGCGTTGACCACGTGGTCGATGCACTTCGTGAGCTGCTCGACGTCGCCCGGGTCGATCGCGGGGTACATCGCGATCCGCAACTGGTTGCGGCCCAGCTTGCGGTAGGGCTCGGTGTCCACGATGCCGTTGGCCCGCAGGGTCTTGGCGATCCCCGCCGCGTCGATGGACTCGTCGAAATCGACGGTGCCGATCACCAGTGAGCGGTGGTCCGGGTTCTCGACGTACGGCGTGGTGTAGCTGGTCTTCTCGGCCCAGCCGTAGAGCGCGTTCGACGATGCGGTGGTCCGCTCGACCATGCCTTTGAGGCCGCCGTTGGCGTTCATCCAGTCCAGCTGCTCGGCCATCAGGAAGAGCGTCGCCACCGAGGGGGTGTTGTAGGTCTGGTTCTTCTTCGAGTTGTCGATGGCGGTCGGCAGGTCGAAGAAGGCAGGCACATGTCGGTCGGAGGCCCCGATCTCCTCGACCCGGGCCAGGGCCTTGGGCGACATGATCGAGATCCACAGGCCGCCGTCGGAGGCGAAGCACTTCTGTGGGGCGAAGTAGTAGGCGTCGACCTGGTCGAGGTCGACCGGCAGGCCGCCGGCACCGGAGGTGGCGTCGACCAGGACCAAGGAGTCCTCGGAGGCGCCGGCCGGGCGGACCACCGGGGCCATCACGGCGGTGGAGGTCTCGTTGTGGGCCCAGGCGTAGACGTCCACGCCCTCCTCGGCGACAGCATCGGGGCGGCTGCCGGTGGGCGACTCGATCACCGACGGGTCGGCCAGCCACGGTGCGGCCTTGGCCGCCTTGGCGAACTTGGAGGAGAACTCGCCGAACGCCAGGTGCTGGCTCTTCTCCCGAATCAGGCCGTAGGTGGCGATGTCCCAGAAGGCGGTGGCGCCACCGTTGCCGAGGACGACCTCGTGGTCTGCGGGCACGTCGAAGAGGGCCTTGAGACCCTCACGGACGCGGCCGACGGTGTCCTTGACGGGGGCCTGGCGGTGCGACGTGCCGAGCAGCGTGTCTCCGGTCGCTGCCAAGGCGTCCAGATGGGAGGTCTGGATCTTCGACGGCCCGGCACCGAAACGGCCGTCGGAGGGGAGCAGGTCAGTGGGGATTTGCACGTCGGTCACGACGGACAACCTTTCGGGTTGCTCGGGGGTCTTTCCTGACCACGCTGTCAGCGGATCCCTATTGTGTCACCCGTCAGAACCCGTAGCGAAGGGAGTCCAGCCGATGGCCCAGCGCATCGAGCGCGTCGGGTTCGGTCATCCGGATGCGTTGAAGCTGATCGAGGAGGTCCAGGCGGAGTACGTTGCGCGCTACGGGAGTCCGGATGACACACCACTCGACAAAGTGATGTTCGAACCACCCGACGGGAGCTTCTTCGTCGTCCACCTCGACGGCGCCCCGGTCGCGACGGGCGCATGGCGGCGAAGGGTCGACGTACCAGCCTTCGCCGGCACGCCGACCGCCGAGATCAAGCGGATGTACGTCGTGCCTTCCGCCCGGGGACTTGGGGTCGCCCGGAGGGTTCTCGCGCACCTCGAGGTCACCGCTGTCACCGCCGGCCACGAGGCGCTCATCCTCGAGACGGGGCTGCGCCAACCGGAGGCGATCGGGCTCTACGAGTCGTCTGGCTACCTGCCCATCGAGGGGTTTGGTCACTACAAGGACGAACCCTTGTCGCGTTGCTTCGCCAAGCGGCTCTCGTCCCTGCCCCGGTCGTAGGGTCGCCGCTCGTAGGCGGGTCGTCTGGGCTGCTCGTAGTCGCGCAATTGCGGCCGTTTGGCATGGAAATGGTCGAAACACATGTCAAACCGCCGAAATTGCTTTTTTACTAGCAGCCGACCCGGCCGTCACCGTGAGCCGGGATGGGCCCTGGGTGAACGCGGTTTTCTCGGCCAGCAGTGAGCTGGCGACGTGCCTTCGTGGGAGAAGCCGGGCCCAGCTGGTCGTCTTCGCGATCCAGTCGGGGCTGGAGCCGCCCCGGTAGCCTCGCCGACATGGGACTCTTCGACGCAGCCAGCAGAAGCGAGGTTGACCGGCTGAAGGCCCGGGTACGCCGCCTCGAGGGCGTCGCGGAAGCGCTTGCGCGCCTGGCCGGGCTGAGCGAGCAGCACCTGGACGAGTTGCGGGGCGACCAGGTCTCACCCGCGGTGCGTCAGCTCGTCCTGGGTGGCAGGAAGATCCAGGCGATCAAGGTGCATCGCGAAGAGACCGGGCTCGGCCTCAAAGAGGCCAAGGACGAAGTGGAAGCGCTGTGAGCGGGGTACAGACGCCCGCGCTGTGGGACACCCAGGCGGCTTCCTTCGACCAGGAAGCCGATCATGGCCTGCTCGATGCCGACACCCGTGCCGCATGGCGCGACCTGCTTCAATCCGTTTTGCCGGCCGCGCCGGCGCGGATCGCTGACCTTGGGTGTGGGACCGGCTCCTTGTCAGGGTTGCTGGCCGAAGCCGGTCACGTCGTCGGCGGCATCGATTTCTCGCCACGGATGGTGGAGCGGGCCCGCGCCAAGGCTGCGGCAACGTCGGCCACTGTCGAGTTCGCTGTCGGTGATGCGGCCGCGCCCGACCTCACGCCGGCGGCGTACGACGTCGTGCTGTGTCGACACCTTCTCTGGGCGTTGCCAGACCCGGAGGCCGCTCTGGAGCGCTGGGTCCACCTGCTCGCGCCGGGTGGCCGGCTGGTCCTGATCGAGGGGCACTGGTCGACCGGGGCGGGGCTGACCGTGGCCGAGTGTCGGCGTCTGGTGGAGGTCCACCGGTCGGAGGCCGAGGTGGTCCTGCTGACCGATCCCGTCCTGTGGGGCAAGGAGATCACCGACGAGCGGTATCTCCTGCTGAGTGGCGCTTGAGCGGCCTCCGCGCGCGGTGAGCGGCACCCGTGGTTCCTCCGTCATGGCCCCGCGTCACCACGGGAAGGTGAGGTCACTTGCCCCAGGCGGTGTTCCATCCCTCGACGGTGTCGGCGGGGCGGGTGTCGGGTCCGACGTAGATCGCCGACGGACGGATCAGGCGCCCGGTGCGCTTCTGCTCGAGGATGTGGGCCGACCAGCCGCCGGTGCGGGCGCAGGTGAACATCGAGGTGAACATCGGTGCGGGGACCTCGGCGAAGTCCAGGACGATGGCGGCCCAGAATTCGACGTTGGTCTCCAGGACGCGGTCGGGACGACGCTCCTTGAGCTCCGCGAGGGCTGCCTTCTCGAGGGCCTCCGCGACCTCGTAGCGCGGGGCGTCGAGCTCGCGGGCGGTACGACGCAGCACGCGGGCGCGCGGGTCCTCGGCACGGTAGACCCGGTGGCCGAAGCCCATCAGCCGCTCGCCACGGTCGAGCAGGTCCTTGACGTAGGCTTCGGCGTCGCCGGACTTCTCGACGTCGGAGATCATCCCGAGCACGCGCGACGGTGCGCCACCGTGCAGCGGACCGGACATCGCACCGATGGCGCCGGAGAACGCGGCCGCGACATCGGCACCGGTCGAGGTGATCACGCGCGCGGTGAACGTGGAGGCGTTCATGCCGTGCTCGGCCGCGGAGCTCCAGTAGGCGTCGATCGCCTTGACGTGCTTCGGGTCTGCCTCGCCCTTCCAGCGGATCAGGAACTTCTCGGCCAGCGTCGTGCCCTCGTCCACGAGCTTCTGCGGTACGACGGGCTGGTTCAGTCCGCGCGCGGACTGGGCGGCGTACGACAGCACCATCACTGCGACGCGGGCGAGGTCCTCGCGGGCCTGTTCATCGCTGATGTCGTAGGTCTGGCCGAAGCCGAAGGCCGGCGCGAGCATCGCGACAGCGGCCTGGACGTCGACGCGGACGTCGCCGGTGTGGACCGGCAGATTGTAGGGCTCCGCGGCGGGGAGGCCGGGGGTGTAGGCGCCGTCGATCAGCAGGCCCCACACGTTCTCGAACGGGACGCGGCCGACGATGTCCTCGATGTCGACGCCGCGGTAGCGAAGCGCGGAGCCTTCCTTGTCGGGTTCGGCGATCTCGGACTCGAATGCGATGACGCCCTCAAGGCCGTGGTGAACCTCGGTCATTGGATCAAGCTCCCTCTATCTGTGGTTGAACCATCGTCCGCATTCTGCCCCTGATCGATTGTGGGCGTACACCCGGCTAGCCTCACAGGTGTGGCAGAGGATCTCGCGAGGCTTCGTTCGGAGTACTCCGTGGCCGGTCTCGACGAGTCTGACCTGGCGGCGGATCCGTTCGCGATGTTCGAGTCGTGGTTCGAGGGAGCAAAGGTGCTGCCCGAGCCCAATGCGATGGTGGTGGCGACCGTGTCGACCGATGGTCAGCCGTCGGCACGCACGGTGCTCCTCAAGGGGCTCGACGAGCGTGGCTTCGCCTTCTACACCAATCTCCAGTCCCGTAAGGGATCTGAGCTCCTCGCGAACCCCCGTTGCGCCCTGCTCTTCCCGTGGCACCCCCTGCAGAGACAAGTCCGCGTGGAGGGTGTCGCCTCGGAGCTGCCGCGCGAGGAAGTGGCGGCGTACTTCGCCTCTCGTCCACGTGGCGCCCGACTCGGAGCCTGGGCCTCGGCGCAGTCGAGCGTCGTCACGAGTGAGGAGCTGGCGCGGAGGTACGCCGACGCGGACGGTCGCATGCCGGACGACGTGTCCGTCCCGGACCACTGGGGCGGCTTCGTCGTCGCGCCGACGGCGGTCGAGTTCTGGCAGGGGAGGGCGAACCGGATGCACGACCGTTGGCGCTACCGGCGCACGTCGTCCGGAGCGGATGCCGGCTGGCTGACCGAACGTCTCGCTCCCTGACCGTCAGAACCGAAAACCATTTGTGAGTGAGTGCTCACTCATTTATTGTGGGTCGAGTGACTCCGCGCGCTGCCCCGATGTCGCCCGACGACCGTCGTCGGGCCATCCTCGACGCCGTCATCCCGCTGCTCATCGAGACGGGCGAGGCGCCCAGCACCAGACAGATCGCCGAAGCGGCAGGTGTCGCCGAGGGCACCATCTTCCGGGCCTTCGAGGACAAACCGACCCTGATGCGCGCCGTGGCCAAGGAGGTGCTGCACCCGTCCCGGGGCCGCGCCGAGTTCGACCTGGCGATCGGTGAGCTCGAGACCTTGCGGGAGAAGGTCCTGTTCACCGCCGACGTGCTGCTCACCCAGACGCATCGAGGGACGCAGGTGTTGTTCGCGCTGCGCAGATACTTGATGGCACAGCCTCGGCCCGAGGCGCACGGGCACCACCAGCCCGGACCGCCGAAGTTCATGGTCGAGGCCAATCGTGACCTCCTGGAGATGCTGACCCAGCTCTTCGGCGAGCACCGGGCGGAGCTCCGTGTGCCCCCCGAGACCGCAGCCCTCGTGCTGCGTAGCCTCGTCCTCGGCTCCCGTCATCCGGGGATGAACGTGGCCCCCGACCTCACCGCTGACCAGATCGCGGACACCATCCTCGACGGCATCACCTCCACGGGAGAAGACTCCTGATGCTCCTGCGACTCCTCCGCGCCCACCTGGCGCCCTACAGGCCCTGGATCGCGATCATCGTGGCGCTCCAGCTTGTCTCGACCGTCGCCACGCTCTTCCTTCCCAGTCTCAACGCCGACATCATCGACCAGGGCGTGGCTCGCGGTGACACGTCGTACATCCTCCGCACAGGTGCGATCATGCTGGCCGTGTCATTGGCGCAGATCCTCTGCGCGGTGACGGCCGTCTGGTTCTCCGCGCGCACGGCGATGGCCTTCGGGCGTGACGTCCGTGCGGCAGTCTTCCACAAGGTGGGCGACTTCTCCGGTCGAGAGGTCGCGCAGTTCGGTGCGCCCTCGCTCATCACCCGCAACACCAACGACGTCCAACAGGTCCAGATGCTGACCCTGATGACCTGCACGATGGCCGTTGCCGTGCCGATCATGATGGTTGGCGGGGTCGTGATGGCGATGCGCGAGGACTTGGGGTTGTCCTGGTTGCTGGCCATCGTCGTACCCGTGCTCTTCGTGGTGGTCGGGTTCGTCGTCTCCCGGATGGTGCCGACCTTCCGGCTCGTCCAGCAGCGCATCGACGGGGTGAACCGGGTCCTGCGCGAACAGATCACCGGCATTCGTGTGGTCCGTGCGTTCGTCAGTGAGCCTCACGAGACTAGGCGTTTCGCGAAGGCCAACTACGATCTCACCGATGTCTCGATCAGGGCCGGCCGCTGGATGGCCACGATGTTCCCGCTGGTGATGCTGATCGTGAACGTCTCCAGCGTCGCCGTGCTCTGGTTCGGCGGCCACCGCGTCGACAACGGACAGATGGAGGTCGGGTCGCTGACCGCGTTTCTGTCCTACCTGATGCAGATCCTGATGTCGGTGATGATGGGCACCTTCATGCTGATGATGATCCCGCGCGCAGCAGTATGTGCCGACCGTATCGGCGAGCTACTCGACACCCCGAGCAGCGTCTTGCTCCCCGAAGCCGGTGTCACCGATCTGCCGCACCGAGGACATCTCGACCTGGAGGGCGTCGAGTTCACCTATCCCGGTGCCGACCAGCCCGTCCTGCGCGACCTCACCTTCTCCGCCCGGCCGGGCCAGACCGTGGCCGTGATCGGGTCGACGGGCGCCGGGAAGTCGACGCTGGTCAACCTGATCCCACGGCTCTTCGACGCCACGGAGGGTGCCGTGGCCATGGGCGGGGTGAACGTGCGTGATCTCGACGCCGAGACGCTCTGGAGCCGGATCGGACTGGTGCCACAGAAGGCTTTCCTCTTCTCCGGGACGGTCGCGAGCAACCTGCGACACGGCAAGGGCGACGCAACGGACGAGGAGATGTGGGAGGCCCTCGAGGTGGCCCAGGCCCGCGACTTCGTCGAGGCGATGTCTGAAGGGCTCGAGTCGCCGATCACCCAGGGTGGCACCAACGTCTCCGGCGGCCAGAGGCAGCGGCTGGCCATCGCGCGGGCGTTGATCCGCAAACCCGAGGTGTATGTCTTCGACGACACCTTCTCCGCGCTCGACCTCACCACCGACGCCCGGCTCCGGGCTGCGCTCGCGCCGGTCACCCGGGAGGCCACCGTCGTGCTGGTGGCCCAACGTGTCTCGACGATCCGCGACGCCGACCTGATCCTCGTCCTGGAGGACGGGGCCGTCGTCGGCCGCGGCACCCACGAGGAGCTCGTCGCTGGTTGTGCGACCTATCAGGAGATTGTCGAGTCCCAGTTGAATGCGGAGGATGCAGCGTGAGCGCGAGGAGCCCCCGCGGAGGTAGCGCGAGGTACGAGTGTTGCCGGAGTGGGGCACCGCAGGGTGCACGCAGAGAGGTAGCAGCGTGAGCGCGAGGAGCCCCCGCGGAGGTAGCGCGAGGTACGAGTGTTGCCG
>JAKDNC010000143.1 GCA_030452025.1 Nocardioides sp.
CCGGGGTCGAGCCCGGGGTCGAGCCCGGGATCGGGCTCGGGGACGTCGGCGGGCATGGGGAGAGCGTAATGCGTGGGCGTCCGCATCTCGCAGCCGCGACTGCCTCGATCGTTCGATCGCATCACTGCTGGGCGTTAAATGGTCAGATCCGCAGCCTTGATCGTCCAACCGGACGATCGAGGCTGCGGATCTGGCACTGAACGACTGGGCCCAGGATCAGCGCGGTAGGCCGAGGCTGGCTGCACAGGCCGGCCAGGCGCCGTACCCACCCGAGGCGTCTCGGACCTTGGTCGCGATCGCGATCTGGGTCTCGCGACTGGCATCGCTCGGGAGGCCGCTGCCGCCGTAGGACTGCCAGGTGCCGAGGTTGAACTGGAGGCCACCGTAGTAGCCGTTACCGGTGTTGATGGCCCAGTTGCCGCCGGACTCGCACTGGGCGAGCGAGTCCCAGACGCTGTTGCCGCCGGCGTAGTTCGCGCCGGACTCCTCGGGCTCCGCGACCTCCTCGTGCTCCTTGGTGCCGACCCGGACGATCTCGTCGACGGGCTTCTTGGTCACGTCGGACTTGAGCTCCTTGGTCCCGTGCAGCTCGCCGTTGTGGTAGGTAAGGCGGTAGGTGACGTTGCGGGAGCCGGCCTCGCCTTCGCGCTGGGTCTCCGACTCGTCGTCATACATCGAGTCGTCGTCCTTCTCGATGGTGTCGAAGTCGATGGCCTCGTCGGCGACGTTCTTCTTGACCACCTTCACCCGGGTGACGGTGATCTCGATGCCCTTCTTGAGCTTCGAGGAGAGTTTCGGCTCGACGATGTCGTTCTTGTCGTGCTTGATCTCGAGCGTCTTGAGGACGTCCTTGACGGTGAACCCGGCGACGCTCTTCTTCAGGCGCTTGCCGTTGCCGACCTTGATGGAGACCTGCTTGGGGGTCACGACCTTCAAGGACATGCCCTCGCGGTCGATCGAGGCGCCACGGCTGGCGGAGAGATCGGCACCGTTGAAACGCTTCCCGAGCTCGGCCAGCGCCTCGTCGACGCTGTCGGAGTTCACCCAGTGCGTCCGGGTCTTGCCGTCGACGGTCAGCTCGAGCTGACGACCGAACCGGATGCTGATCCGGCTGCCGTCGTTGACCTCCTCGTCAAGGCCGGGCGCGACGATGTCGTGGTCGTCGACCTTGATCCCTTCGTCTTCGAGGACGTCGCCCACGGTCGACCCCATCGAAGAGACCGTCTTGGTCTCGCCGTCGAGGGACAGGGTGACGTCCTTGTTCAGCTGGGCATAGCCGTAGGTGGTTCCCACCAGGGCCAGGGCAACAGCGGTGACGAGGATGACGAGCAACTTCTTGCTCTTGCCGAACTGTGCGATGACGTTGCGCACGGGACTCCAGACTTCGAACTACCCGGGCCACGGACACCGGTGCGACCGCATGCCGACAACCACCTTGTGGGTGGTGCGCAAACATGTGGGGGGAAGGGCGGGGCAGCCCTCGGTCCGGACCAGCCCCTGCACCGGCCGAAGAATCTGTCCGATCCCGGCCAACCCGACGACCATAAGGGCACAAAAGGGGACGATCCAAGCCCGCGAGGCCCATTTCACGTCTGGTGTGACTAGACTCTCCCTCCCCCGAATGGACCATCCCTGCAGGTCAACCCGGGTTTGGGATCGGGAGCAGACCCTCACCAAATTCCGTAAAAATCGGACGTGTTGGCGTCCACCACGGTGCACAGTTCAGCCAGCTCCACCTCCTTGACCTCAGCCATCAGCCGCATCGTCAGCGGGATCAGGTATGACGCGTTGGGCCGTCCGCGGAAGGGGTGCGGGGTGAGGAACGGGGCGTCGGTCTCAACCAGGATCCGGTCCGCCGGCGTGACCATGAGGGCGTCCCGCAGTGGCTGCGCGTTCTTGAAGGTGACCGTCCCGGAGAAGCTCAGCTGGGCGCCCCGGTCCAGGCAGCGCCGGGCGAAGTCGGCGTCCCCGGAGAAGCAGTGCATCACCCACCGGTCGGGGAACCCCTCCTCCCCGAGGATCCGCAGGATGTCCTCGTGGGCGTCGCGGTCGTGGATCATCAGCGGCTTGCCGAGTCGCTTGGCGATTTCGATGTGACGGCGGAAGGACTCGTGCTGGGTGGCGATGCCGTCCTCGCCGGTGCGGAAGTAGTCCAGCCCGGTCTCGCCCACGACACGGACCTCGTCGCGGGTGGCGAGCTGTTCGATCTCCTCGAGCGCGGCCTCCAGGGTCGCGTCCACAGCCAGACGCGGCGCCTCGTTGGGGTGCAGCGCGACCCCCGCGACCAGGGCGTCGTACTTCCCGGCGGCCTCGACGGCCCAGCGGGCGCCGGGGAGGTCGCAGCCGACCTGCACGATCCGGGTCACGTTGACCTCGGCGGCGGCCGCGATCGCCCGCTCGGTGTCGAGCCACTCGTCGCCGTCGGCGATGTCGATGTGGCAGTGGTTGTCGGCCACGGGCACCGGCAGCGGCTCCGGGGCCGGCGGTGGGGTGCGGTCGCGCCGGCTACCGGTCGTCTCTTCGGTCGCGGCGCGCTTGCGGGTCGGCTCTTCGCTCACGATTCCAGCCTAGCGATCAGGGATCGCCAGGGGTGGTCAGTGTTTGTGGACCGCGTCGTAGACCTCGCGCTTGGGTACGCCGGCACGACGCGCGACGTCGCGGATCGCGTCCTTGCGGGCCTCCCCGGTCTCCTCCATCTCGGCGACCAGCGCGCGCCACACGACGGGGTCGTGCGGGACGTCGGCGACGTCGGGGGCGCCCTGGACGACGATGGTCACCTCGCCCCGGACCCCCGCGGCGGCCCACTCGGCCAGCGGGCGCAGGCCACCGCGGCGTACCTCTTCGTGGGTCTTGGTCAGCTCGCGGCAGACGGCCCCGGGGCGGTCGTCACCGAACGCGTCGGCCATCGCGCCCAGGGCCGCGCCGGTGCGGTGCGGCGCCTCGAAGAAGACCATCGTGCGTTGCTCGGTGGCCAGGCCAGCCAGGCGACGGGCGCGCTCCCCCGCCTTGCGCGGCAGGAATCCCTCGAAGCAGAACCGGTCGACCGGGAGCCCCGAGACGGCCAGGGCGGTGAGTACGGCGCTCGGTCCCGGCACGGCGGTCACCCGGATGTCCTCCTCCACGCAGGCCGCGACGAGCCGGTAACCCGGGTCGGAAACGCTCGGCATGCCGGCGTCGGTGACCAGCAGGACCCGTTCGCCGTTGCGCAGCGCCTCGACCAGGGTCGGCGTACGCGAGGACTCGTTGCCCTCGAAGTAGGAGACCACTCGGCCGGCGAGGGTGATCCCGAGATCGGTGGTGAGCCGCCTGAGGCGCCTGGTGTCCTCGGCGGCGACCACGTCGGCGCTCGCCAGCTCCTGGGCAAGACGCGGCGGGGCGTCGCTGACCTGGCCGATGGGGGTCGCTGCGAGGACGAGCACGCCGGAGTCGAGAGTCACGCCCCGATCATGTCAGGCGCTCGCCCCGGGCTGCGTAGCATTGCCCTCCGTGACCACCCGACCCCCCGAAGACACGGAGGTGCTCTCGCGCACCGCGGCGGGTTTTCCGGTCCCCCCGGCGAGGGAGCGAGCGCGGCCGCTGGCCCGTCTCGAGGGTCGACTCAACAGCTGGGTCGCCTCGATCGCGGTGATGCTGCTCGCCCTCTTCCTGCGGCTGTGGAAGCTCGGCACGCCGAAGGAATTCGAGTTCGACGAGACGTACTACGCCAAGGACGCGTGGTCGATGCTCCAGCACGGGTACGTGCGCGACTACGTCGACAAGGCCGACGACCAGATCCTCGCCGGTCACCTGAACGGGCTGTTCAAGGCCGAGCCGTCGATGATCGTGCACCCCGCGGTCGGCAAGTGGATGATCGCGGCCGGAGAGCACGTCTTCGGCATGACGCCCTTCGGCTGGAGGATCTCCGCGGCGGTCGTGGGGGCTCTGATGGTCCTGGTCATGTGTCGACTGGTCCGACGCCTCACCGGCTCGACTCTGCTCGGCTGTGTCGCCGGACTGTTGCTGTGCCTGGACGGACAACACCTCGTCCTGTCCCGGCTGGGACTGCTCGACATCTTTCTGGCCTTCTGGATCCTCTGCGCGGCGCACTGCCTGGTGGTGGACCGCGACTGGACCCGCGCGCGGATGAGGCCAACCAACTCAGGCAGGGCTGCCACGTGGGGACCGACCAAGGGGCTGTGGTTTCGCCCGTGGCGCCTGCTGGCCGGGATCTGCTTCGGTCTGGCGATCGGCACCAAGTGGAGCGGGGTCTACCCGCTGGCGGCGTTCGGCCTGCTGGTGTGGTTCTGGGACGCCGGCGCCCGGCGCGCGATCGGCGTACGGTTCGCGGTCGCGAAGTCGGCCCTGGTCGACGCCGTGCCCGCCTTCGCGCACTTGGTCGTGGTGGCCTTCGTCGTCTACGTCGCGTCGTGGACCGGCTGGCTGGTGCACGCGAACCAGTACGAGCAGGACCTGTCCTCGTCGCAGTACACCCAGTTCGTGTCGATGGGGCCGAAGTGTGAGCCGGTCACCGACGACTCCAAGCAGTGGCCCACCGCGAAGGAGCCGGATGCGTCCGGGCTGGGCGAGGTCTTCCAGTCCCTGCGATCACTGGCCTACTACCACCACGACGTCTACACCTTCCACACGAACTTCCTCAACTGCAGCGACCACACCTATCGCTCCGACCCGGAGGGCTGGCTGCTGCTGAACCGTCCGGTGGGGGTCAACGTCGAGAACGACATCGCGCGCGGCGAGCAGGGCTGCATGGCGCCGGCCGACAGTCACTGCCTCAAGGAGGTCCTGCTGCTGGGGACCCCGATCCTGTGGTGGGGCGCCACGCTCGCCCTGATCTACGCTGCGATCGCCTGGATCGGCCGGCGCGACTGGCGCTACGGGATGGCCGTGATCGGCTCCCTGACCATGTGGATCCCCTGGGAGTTCAACGACACCCGGCCGATCTTCAGCTTCTACGCCTCGGCGATCCTGCCGTTCATGATCATCGCCCTGACGATGGTGATGGGCGAGATCCTCGGCCGCTCGCGCGCGGCGACCACGCGTCGTACGGTCGGGACGATCATCACCGGGTCGTTCTTCGTCCTGGTGTTGCTGAACTTTGCGTGGTTCTGGCCGATCTGGACCAATGAACTGCTCACGTACTCGGAGTGGGCCGACAGGATCTGGTTCAAGCGCTGGATCTAGGCACGCCTGCCGTTCTCGGCTGGGTGGGCTGCATTACGAGCAGTCGACCCGACCCGACGCAGATTCCACCCCCGCACTCTAGGGTCAAGACCATGCGCAATCCCGTGCAGCAGTACCTCGAAACCATCGTCGAGCAGTGTGGCGGCACCGAAGGGTCGGTCGCCGACTACATCCCCGAGCTCGCAAATGCCGATCCCGACCGGTTCGCGATGTGCCTGGCCACCGTGGACGGCTTCGTCTACGAGGTCGGCGATGCGGATGCCCGCTACACGATCCAGTCGATCTCCAAGCCGTTCACCTACGGCCTCGCGCTCGCCGATCGTGGCATCGCAGGAGTCGAGGAGAAGGTCGGCGTGGAACCCTCCGGCGAGGGGTTCAACGAGATCAGCCTCGACGATCGCACCCACCACCCGGACAACCCGATGATCAACGCCGGTGCGATCGCCACCGCCTCGCTGATCGAGGGCACAACACCCGAGGAGCGGTTCGGCCGGCTGCTGGAACACTTGAGCGCGTACGCCGGCCGCGAGCTCACCGTGGACGAGGGCGCGATGACCTCCGAGATCGAGACGGCCCACCGTAACCGGGCCATCGCACACATGCTCAAGGAGTTCGACGTCCTCGAGGGCGACCCGGAGGAGTCGCTCCAGCAGTACATCCGCCAGTGCTCGATCACCGTCGACACCCGGGACCTGGCGCTCATGGCAGCGACCTTGGCCAACGGCGGCATCCAGCCGCGCACCGGCGAGGCCGTCCTAGAGCCCGCGCTGGTCCAGCAGGTGCTCAGCGTGATGACCACCTGCGGAATGTACGACGCAGCCGGGGACTGGGTCTCCGTGGTCGGGATGCCCGCCAAGTCGGGCGTGAGCGGCGGGATCATCGCTGTCCTCCCCGGTCAGGTCGGCCTTGCTGTGTTCTCCCCACGACTCGACGAGCACGGCACCAGCGCCCGCGGCGTCGCGCTGTGCGAACGGATGTCGCAGGACATGGAGATGCACATGATGCATGTCGGGCGCGGATCGCGCGCGGCCGTGCGGACGTCGTACTCCTTGGACAAGTGGCGCTCGCGACGCAGCCGGCTGCCCGAGGAGGAGGAGATCCTCGACCGGGTCTCCCACCATGCCCGGGTCTACGAGCTGCACGGCGACCTGCTCTTCGCAGGCGCCGAGAGCGTGGTTCGCGCCGTGATCCGCGACGCCCCGGAGCTGGCGATTCTCGACGTCCGTCTGGTCGACGAGATCGCCGAGGTGGCCCGGGTCGCGCTGGCCGCGATGCGCGCCGAGCTGCGCGACATCGATGCCGAGTGCGTCTTGGTGGACCCCGAGGGACGGCTGGCCGAGGCCAGTGGCAGCCACCTGCACGACACCAGGGTCTTCCGGACGCTCGATGCGGCGGTCGCCTGGGGTGAGGCCGAGCTGCTGCGCCGCCACGGCGGTCTCGAGCGCCGCCCCAAGGACGCCTACGAGGACCACCCCCTCCTGGATCACCTTTCTGTCGATGCGCGGGTGGTGCTGCGAGAGGCGATGCGCAGCGTGGAGGTCGCCGAGGGCACGGTCGTGCTGGAGCCGGGCGATCCGTTCGCCGGGATCCACATCATCGTCAGCGGACGGTTCGTCTCGCGGGTGCGGGATCGCGAGGGGGACCTGATGACGCTGGTGACCCTCGACGCGGGAAACTCCTTCGGGGAGCTGGCGCTCGGGACCGACGACTCACAGGAGTCCGAGATCAGCGCCGCGACCGACGCGAGGTTACTCGTCCTCTCCGCTGATGAGATCGAGCGGATCACCCGTGAGCACCCCGGGGTGGCCCTGGAGTTCTGGCGGGCGATGGCCCGTGACGGCTACCGGCTGGCAGACCGTGCGCTGCGACGCGGCACTTCGGCCCACACCCCTGCATCGGTTCCGGCGTCCACGGTCGAATGACCGGCAGGCGGTGTCCCGACTTCCAGACCCCGCTCGAGGTCTCCCAACAGGTCCTCCGGGTCCTCGAGTCCGATGGAGAGTCGCACCAGGCTGGATGAGGGACGCGCCTCGGGCGCCACCGGTCGGTGGGTCAGGGCAGCGGGATGCTGGACCAGCGAGTCGACCCCACCCAGTGACACGGCATGGGTGAAGAGGCGGACCGTGCTGGTGAGCCGGTGAGCGGCCTCGAACCCTCCCCGGAGACGCAGGGCCACCATGGCGCCGGAGCCGCGCATCTGGGTCTCCAGCAGCCGTCCCGGATCACCGTCGAAGCCCGGGTAGTGCACTGCCTCGACCGCCGGGTGGTCGCGAAGCCACGCCGCGATCCGCGCTGCCCCGGCCTGCTGGGTGCGGACCCGGATCGGCAGCGTGGCGAGGCCCCGGTGCAACAGGTAGGCACCCAGCGGGTGGAGCAGGGCGCCGGTGACCGCGCGGACCCGACGCAGGGCTTCGGCGGTCTCTTCGTCGCAGGCGATCACTCCGGCGACGACGTCACCGTGTCCGCCGAGGTACTTGGTCGCACTGTGCAGCACCAGGCGGGCGCCCAGCTCGGCCGGGTTCTGCAGGACCGGGGTGGCGAAGGTGTTGTCCACGAGCACCGGGACGGCACCGGCCTGGTCCACCACTGCCCGGATGTCGACCAGGTCAAGGGTGGGGTTCGCCGGCGTCTCGAGGATGACCACGGCCGTGTCCGCACGGACCGTGGCCGCCACAGCATCCTGGGTGCAGAAGTCGACCTCCACCCCGAGCAGGCCGGAGTCGAGCAGGTGGTCTGTGCCGCCGTAGAGCGGTCGCACCGCCACGACGTGACGCTTCTGCGCACCGGCGAGGGCGAGGATCGCCGCGGTCATGGCAGCCATCCCCGAGGCGAAGGCGACCGCGGCCGTGGTGCGCTCCATCTGTGCCAGCGCCGACTCGAAACGGGCGACCGTGG
>JAKDNC010000144.1 GCA_030452025.1 Nocardioides sp.
GCGTTGCGCTGGTCGGCGATGCTGCTGCGGGGATTGTGGGTCACGGGTCTTGGCCCTCGGGTGCTCGGGGAGTGGTCTCAGCTCACCTAGGGCCAATCGCATGAATCCGACGATCACAACCCGCCGGGCGTCGCAAGGTTGGCCGGAAGGGTCGGCTTGGGGCGCGTACATGGTTTCAACATTTCCCGCCGTATTTCGGGGGGACGGTGCGCTGACCTGCGCAAACGCTTCGACATTGGGCGTGTCGGGTCTGCGTCCCCCCGCCGATTATCGGCCCGGGCGGACGTGGCGGAGGACGTAAAGACGGACGCCTGACGGCGACCTTTTCGTCGTGCTTACACGACGGAAAGGGACACAAG
Source organism: Nocardioides sp. (assembly GCA_030452025.1). Taxonomy (GTDB): domain Bacteria; phylum Actinomycetota; class Actinomycetes; order Propionibacteriales; family Nocardioidaceae; genus Nocardioides. Next base: position 360 of record JAKDNC010000144.1, read on the forward strand.
ATCATGAACAACAGCAGAAACATCGGGGGACTTCTCGGCCTCGACGACGACAGCGAACTGCTCGAACTGGCGGCGCAACGTTGGGGGACGTGGACGGCTGACCACCCGCCTCTTCGGGTCGTGGACGACTTCGTCGAGTTGCGGACCTGGTTGCGCGGAGCTGATCGAGAGGCAGCCGACGCAGTACTGCTGCCCCTGGCGATGCTCGCCTCGCCTGACGGCGGCGATGATGTCGCGGCCGCAGCAGCGTTGGCCAAGTGCCTGCTGCCGGGAGTGTGCACCGAAGCCGGACGGCTCAGTGACATGCTCGCCCGAGGACAGATCAACGGTTCGGTTTCGGGTTCGGGGCCCGGTCATGTCAATGAGCTGATCGCCTCCCAACTGTGGATCGAGGTCCGGTCCTTCCCATGGCGGCGGTTGACGAAAGTCGCCGCGAACATTCTGGTGAACACCCGCATCGGGGTTCTGCGCGAACTCGGTGACAACGCCCAGGTATGGCGCACGGACCGGACGTGGGCTAACACGTCCTTACTGGACGACTGGACCGCTCCGGACCCTGCTGCAGCCACGGGGGCACACGAGCCCGACGCGTCCTCGATGGCTGGGATGCTGGGTGACCCGGCTCTCGCGTTGGATCACCAGACGCCTCTTGAGGAGCTGCTCGATGTGCTGGCGTGGGCGTGCGAGCACGACGTGATCAGCGTCGAGGATCGGTCGCTGTTGCTGTGCCTGGTGGAGGAAGCAGCCCAAGTCGAGACCCGTCGTCTTCGGCGAGGGCGTGGTGGTCTGGCCGGTAACGAACTCTCGGCACGGGTCGCGCCCTTGGTTGGTGTCTCGGAGGCGACGGTCCGCCGCCGCACTTCCAAGAGCATCCGCGCTTTGGCCGCCGCGGCCCCGGACAGGTTCGTCGGCCATGACTGATCGTCAGCGACGAACTGTCTGCCCTAGGCGCCCGGAGGTGGTGATGACCATGCAGCACACCGGAGACCAAGCCGGGCACCAGAGCGATCACAGGAGTCCTGAGGAGATCGCGAACCTGTTCGATGTTGTCGGCCGCGAGGGTGAGGCGATCCGCCAGTTGAGCGGATGTGTCGAGGATTTGCGTGCGGTCCAGGCAGCCAAGCAAACGCTCTCGACGGTGAGCCCAGCCCAAGTCCGTGCCGCACTGGAGTACCGACGCGCCACTGTCAGTGAGTCGGCATGAGCACCGCCTACGCGCCGACACGTCCTGCGATCTCGGTCGACGAGCTCAAGCGGGCTTGGCATGCCGTGCAGGCCGGACAGTTCCGCCGCACCAACAGGACCGGACCCGCCGCCAGGCAACTTGACATCGGGGGAGAGGGCGTAGGCGTGTGGGAGCCGTCAGAGGGCGAACAGGTCGTGGCGCTCTTGGGGGCCGCCGGCTCAGCGGGAACCAGCACGGTTGCGCTGGCGCTCGCCTTGGCGGCCGAGCGGACGGCGCGGGTGGTGGAGTGCGGGCCGGCGATCGCTTCGGGCCTGGCCTCGGCCAGCACGGCAGAGCTCGGCACCGACGAGACCGGTTGGCATCAAGGCCGCCGTGACCGTGTCCTCCTGGAGCGCACGAGTGAACTGGCAGGCGGACCTGCCAGCACCCCGACCCCGATTGTGGCAACCCACCCGGGCCAGCTGACGATTCTCGACATCGGCTGGGAGGCAAGCCAGGTCCTGACCACGACCGGCTGGCTTAGCACAGCAATCGATGATGCTCGGGCGGTGGTGATGGTCACCACCGCCACCATCCCTGGGTTCCGCCGCCTCGATGCACTCCTGGAGCTACTCGGCGACGTCCAGCCGAACGTTCGCCACCGCTTGCACCTGGCAGTTGTGGGCCCACGCCGCAAGAAGTGGCCCCGCGGTCTGGAACACTCCGGCGGTCTCGCCACGCGACAGGTGTTGGACAGCGACCGGGTCGTTGAGATCCCTCACGATCGTGAACTGGCCACCAGCGGCCTGGACTCACGGCCGCTGCCCGAGGCGGTTCTGACTGCCGGAGCCGAACTACTGGCCCAGATCGATGAGCGCACGGCATCTGTACCGCCCACCCCAGACTCCGGCGGGTCAGACCCCATGGTCACGGACTCCGGGCAGCCGCGCACCTCGGACTCGAGTTCCGCAGAGCAGCACGACACAGAGGTTGGCCGCACCTTTCGCGGCTTCGCAGAAGGGAACCGAACATGGAGTCACTGAGCACAACGGCGATCGTGGTGGCGGCGAAGGTCTGCCCCAAGGCACCGCCCGGAGCGGTCGGGCCGGTCAACGAAATCACCGGCTATGTGTTGTGGGGCGTCATCATCTTGTTCGGCCTCGGCGTGGTGATCGGTCTCGGAGCGGTCATCGGTGGCCGGATCTTCTCCATGCCTCACGCCTCGAAGGTCGGCGTGATCAGCATCGTGGTGGTCTTCGTCGCCGCAGTCGGCTACCTGGTCCTGCCCGGCATGTTGAACGGGATCCTCGGCAAGGGCTGCATCTGAGATGTCCAAGCAACCAGCAAGGTCACGCATCGGCCCGACCGAGGCTGCAGCGGGTGGTTCTGAATGGGGACGCCGCCGACTCCTGGTCATTTTGACCGCAGCGACCGTCGTGGCTGTCCTGCTCGTCACCGGATTGATTCGAGCGACCTACCTCGCCGTCACCGGGGTCGGCGACGACACACCCGCCGAGGACCTGACCTTCACCGTGGTCAACGACCCCACGACAGGTGACGTCGCACGCGGCGCCGCCCACCGTGACGAGGTCGCTGCCGCGCCGATGCTGACCGTGAACGACCAGGCGATGTTTCCCGCTGAGGCCGTGCGAGACGCGCCCGCCGGAATCGAGATACCCATCGGGGAAGCGCCCGGCCCCGCCCTGATCCAGTCCGGCTTCCCCAACACTCCCGAGGGCGCGGTCGGCCAGCTCGCCCAGATCGACATGGCGGTGCTGCAGGCGATGAGCCTGCCGACAGCCCACGAGGTCTACCGGTCCTGGGCACTGCCCGGCGGCATCGGAGCTGAGCGGTGGTGGATCACCCAAAGCGTGGCCGCATTCCTGACGAGCACGTCGATGGGTGAAGTCATGGACGCTGGCACCTGGGTCGAGGCTGAACCAGCCGCCGCCCTGATCAAAGGCGCCGACGGGCCTGACTGGGTGGTCGCCTGCGTGCTGTTCAAGGTGACCGCCACCTATCGCCAAGAAGCCCAAATCGCTTTCGGCCACTGCGAGCGCATGCAGTGGGTTGGTGGCCGCTGGATGATCGCACCCGGCCTGCCACCGGCCCCGGCCCCATCGACCTGGCCCGGCACCGACCTAGCCAACCAGGCCGGCTGGCGTCCCTGGATCACCGCCCACCCCGCGCAGTCAGGAACAGAACGATGAGACGCTACGACACCGGACGCCGACCCTCACCGCGAGCGGTGGCCGTGGTCGCGGTGGTCCTCACGGTCCTCATCGGCACGGCGGTCTGGCTGCTCGGCAGCGGCGGCCCCACCGACAGCCCAGACGACTCAACGAGCGGACAGCGCACGGCGGCAACGCCTGACATCAGCCACGACGCCCCGACCAGCGCGCCTCCCGACGGGGTGGTCCTGCCTGAGGGAACCGACCAGGTAGATGGGCATCCCACCGGCTTTCCAGCCTCTGATCTGGGCCCGGTGGCCGCGCAGGTAGCGATCGCCCGCGCCCAAGCCGGCTTCGACTACGACCAGGCCGCCCAGGTCGCCGGCATCTACGCGGCACCCGAAGCACGGGACGTGCTGGAAGACCGCTCGCGTGCCGCTGTCGCGCAACGGCGCGAGCAAGCCGGCGTTGCGGACACAGGCGAGGTGCCGGCTCCCGTTTCCTACGCGGTGACACCGATTGCGTTCACCGTCGCCGAGCTCGACAGCGGAACCTACGCGGTGAGCCTGCTCAGCTATGTGTCCTTGACCGACGCCAAGGGAACCAACGGCGACTTCCTCTACTCAGGCACCCAACTGTTCAACTGGATCGATGACGACTGGAAGGTCGTCCAAGGCACCAAGGCCGACATCGACCAGCTCACGACGACAGGGCAACCGGCCGCGGCTGCTCCCGGGACACCGGAGTACGAGGACGCGGGCTGGATCGCCATCCGCGGTGAGCACCAATGAGCACCTCACCCGGCCAGGTCACAGGTCGGTGCAGCGCGCGTTCACTGGCGAGGATCGTCACTGTCGTCGTCGCGACGGGGCTGATTCTCGTCCTGTCCGGCGCGGCCGAAGCCCCGGCAGCTCCCAGCGCGCGAACACCCGCAGCAGCGGCACCGATGACGGTTCCGGCAGCTGCACCGACGGCACTGAAGAAGGGATGCATCGGCCCAGATGTCTTATGCGATGTGGGCGGCAAGGTCGTTGGCGGTGTCAAGAACACAGTCGACGGGGTCAAGAAGGTCGCCGGTGTGGCCGACGACCTCCTCCCGATAGGCATCCCGGACCTGCCCGGCATTCTCGGAGGCGTGCCGGGCCTGAGTGGCGGCTGCGGCTTCCTGGATGCGGTCTGCGGAGTCATCGGTGACCTTCCCGGTCTGCCCATTCCTGGCCTGCCGAATATTGCCGGAGGGCTGCTGGATCTAGGCAAGAAGATCCCGGGCCTGCTCGATATCGGGAACCCATTCGCCGTGCTGGGCGACATCATTGCCAAGGCGGCCGCGGACGCATGGACGGCGGCGATGCTGGCGATCTGGAATGCCGGCCTCTACGTGTTGCGGATCGTGCTGTCGTTCTCCGAACTGTTCCTCACCCCCGACCTCAGCGCCAACGGCCCAGGTCGCGATGTGTTCGCGTACGCGTTGTGGCTCGCGCTGGCGCTGGTGGTGCTGATGACCGTGATCCAGCTCGGTGCTGCCGCGTTCAAACGTGAAGGCAAGGCGTTGGCTCGTGCGCTGATCGGGTCCGGCCAGTTCGTGGTGGTCTGCGCCTGCTGGTTCTTGTACTGCGCCACCGTGATCACAGCCTGCGCCGCGCTGACCAAGTCGCTGATGAAGGCACTGCTCAAGGTCAATACGTGGCCCGACTGGGACCCGTTGGGCGGGATCAGCGTCCAGAGCCTGAGCGATGGCGTGGTGGCTACGGTGCTTGGGCTGCTCGGTCTGGTGTTGTGGATTGCGGCAGTCGGCCACATTCTGGTCTACCTCGCCCGCGGCGCAGCCCTCTTGGTTCTGACTGCGACCGGACCACTGTCAGCGGCCGGGCTGGTCTCTGACGCGGGCCGCTCGTGGTTCTGGAAGAGCCTGCGGTGGTTCCATGCCGCGGTCTTCACCCCGGTGTTGATGGTGATGGTGTTGGGCATCGGCATCCAGATGTCCAACGGCGTCGCCGCGCACCTGGCTGATGACACCGCCAAGTCGATCGGCACTGCGCTGCCCGCGGTGATGCTGATCTGCGTCAGCGTCGTCGCGCCCTTGGCGTTGTTCAAGCTGCTCGCCTTCGTCGATCCGGGCACACCATCGGGTGCCAGCTTCCGGCAGGGCATGGCGGTCCAGGGCGGCATTCAAGGACTGCTCGCCGGCGGTAGCGGCGGGGGTTCGATGGCCGCCTCGAGCAGTGATGCCAACGGGCGTTCGGCGGGCGAGCAGGGCGCGGAGGACTCCACGAGCAGCCGGTTCAACGCAGGGACTCAAGGAATGCTCAGCAAGTTCGGCGGCGGTCTGGGACAGGGCCTGGCCGCCGGACTGGGAATGCTGCAGAGCGCCGGCGCCAAGGGCACCTCACTGCTGTCCGATGAGGCCAATCAGAGCGGTGTCGGACACCAGACCTACGGTCCCGACTTCTCCAGCAGCCGTCCCGAGCAACAACCCGGGCGTCACCCCAAGTCCGACAACGACGAGAACGACAACCCCGACGAGGGCGGCGATGGCGACACCGGGGTGCCGACACCGCCGCTGCCGCCGACCCCGAATCTGCCTGGTGATGCCTCACCAAGCGCGGCCCCGCAGCCGGGACAACCCGCCGGAAACACGGGAGGACAGGCCGATCAGGGGCCACCTGGCGCCGGTAGCCCGAAGCCTCCCGCGGCCGGTGGCGGGGGAGGAGCCGGTGGCGCCGCAGCCGGCGGCGCGGTACCTCCGCCGGTTTGAGAACCCGATGACTACAGGCGTGAACAACAGACAGATCAGTGACCCGTGTAGTGAGAGGACGTAGGCGATGACGACGACGTATGGCGACTACTCGCGGGACAAGATCGGGTGGTTCTTCGGGATCTCCGGCGCACAGCTCGCGGTCGTGGCCGGCGGGATCCTCCCGGTGCTGTGGGCGCTGCGCGAGGGCGCCTGGGTATCGGCGCTGCTGCTGGGGACGATCTGGTCCGCGGTGTTCTTGGTGACCGTGGTCCCGGTCCGCGGGCGTTCGGCGACCGGGTGGATGCTAGCTTCGACCGCCTACGCCCTCGGGGGCCTGCTGCGCTGGACGTCCTACCGATCCAAAGCATCGGCTGGGCGGGTCGAGGACCTCGACGTCCCCGACCTGCCTGGGGTGTTGCAGGGCGTCCACATTCATGACGGGCCACCGCATGGGTCGAACCTGCAACGCATCGCGATCATCGCCGACCACGCCACCAAGACCTGGTCCGTGACCGCCGCGATCGTCCACCCAGGCATCGGGATGGTCGATGCTGAGGCCCGCCACCGCTATGGCCTGGCGCTGACCGAGCTGATCGACGTGGCCGGCCGGACCGAGAAGATCGACGAACTGATCTTCGTGGTTCGCACTGTCCCCGAGGACGGCGCCGAACGTGAACTGTGGGTCAACAGTCACCGCCGCGGTGACGCGCCGCCGTTGTCGGAGCGCATCAACACCGACCTGGCGCACGGACTCACCCAAGCCTCGGTACGCACCGAACAGTTCGTCACCCTGGTCGTCCCCGAATCGCGCATCGCCCGGTCGGCCAAGGAGTCCGGCGGCGGCCTGGAAGGGCGGTGCCGCGAGCTGTACCTGCTGCTGGGGGAGATCGAGGCCCAGCTGCGCGGACCGATGGGAATGACGTCGGTGACCTGGCTGACCTCACCCGAGCTCGCGTTGGCGTGCCGTACCGGGTTCGCGCCCGGCGACCGGGCCAGCATCGTTGAAGCGCTCTCGCTGCGCGACGCCAATCCGGATGCGGATCCACCGGTCAACGCCGACGTGCCGTGGGCGATGGCAGGCCCCTCGGGCGCGGACCCGCTCGTGAGGCACTACAGCCATGACGCATGGAACTCGGTCAGTTCCACCATCAAGCTCCCGGCCACCGGGGTGGTCATGGGTGCGCTCGCCCCGATCCTGACCCCGAGCGAGGCGGGTGAAAGACGTTCGTTCGCTGTCGCCTACCCGATCGTGCCGCAGTCCAAAGCTGACCGAGCCTCCGGCAACGCTGAATGGGCAGCCGACACCGCCGAAGCCTTACGCGGACGCCTCGGGATCAAGATGCGCGCCAAACAGCGCCAGGACGCCGCGAAGGCCCGCGGCATGGACTTCAAACTCGCCCGCGGCAACTACCTGACCCGCCCCTACGGCGTGTGCACCGTGACCGTCCCTAAGACCCTGCGGATCGCCGAGTTCGGCCGCCGCCTGGACGTCTCAATCCGACGCGCCGGCTTCGCGCCGCTACGCCTCGACCTCGCTCAAGACACCGCTTTTGCCGCGTCGGCTGTCCCGCT
>JAKDNC010000004.1 GCA_030452025.1 Nocardioides sp.
CGTCATCACTGGCGAAGAGCTCGGCATCCACCTCGAGCTCGCCGACGACTACCCCGGACTACCCGAGACGGGCTAGAGCCACTCCATGGTCCGGCCGTGCCCGTGGGTCAGAGCCACCGCGTGGCCGTCGACTCCGAGCACGAACCGCGTGGACCGCTGCCTCGACTCCGGCATGCTCCGGCTGATCCGAGGCAGCACGTTGGCCCCCTCGTTGCTCACCCAGCGGCACCGACCGGCCCTGACCAAACCGGACATCAGGTCATGGAAGTCCTCCCGGCGGGCGGGCTCGAGGTAGGCGATCACGGCGGAGTGGAAGACCACCGGCGACACGTCGCCGGGCAGCTGGTCGAGCAGGTCCGGGAGCGTGTCGACCAGGTCCCCGGCGACCAGGAGCGGCGGATCGGCCGCGGCCACCTCGATCGCCGCGGCGAGGCGGTCCCGGCGGTCGTCCTGCTCGGGCCAGACCAGGTTGGTCAGCCAAGCCATCGCATCCTCGTCGGTCACGTCGAGCGGGTTGAGGTCGACACCGCCGCGCCAGCCAATCGCGGGGACCGCCGCCGGGAGGGGTACGTCGCCGGTGATGTCGCAGGAGAGCTCGGGACCCTCCCCCAACGAGTACGACGTCCCGTCCTCGTGACGCCACACGTAGCGATAGTGGTCGGGAAACAGGTTCAACCCTGCCGAGGCACCCACCTCGAGCAGCGCCAACGGTCCGCCATCGAGGGGCGAGCATTGCGCGAGCGCCGGAAGCAGCGTAGCCAGCCTGCCCACCTCGTTGGTCTGGGTCGAGCGCGCCAGGATCGTGCCACGCACAGCGTCCCAGCTCGTCAGGAGCACCTCGCGCAGGCCGGCGTAGGGCCCCGGAGCCGGCGCCCCGTGCCACCGGGCGGCGGCGTAGACCAAGTTCGGCTGCTGCTTGACCGGCGGCAGCGTGGCGATCAGCTCCTGGATCTCCGGGTCACCGACGACGCCGTTCGACCACTCGACGAAGCACGGGGAGTCGGCAGCCTCACGGGCGAAGGAGGCGTAGGACTCGACGACGTCGGCGTAGGGCTCCATTACAGCGGCGAGTCCCGCCACTTCCGCTCGAACGGCAACCGCCACGACGAGGGAGCGATCAGCTGGTGGATCTGGTTGGGGCCCCACGACCCCGGCGGATAGGCACGCACCGGTCCGGGCTTGTCCAACAGCGGCTGGGAGATCTCCCAGAGCCGCTCGACGCCCTCCGCCGTGGTGAACAACGTCCGGTTGCCCTTGACCGCCTCGAGGATCAGGCGCTCGTAGGCTTCCAGCAGCGAACCCGCCCAGCTGGTGCCCTCCATCGAGAACTGCATGGAGAGCTTCTGCAGCGCGAAGCCCGGTCCGGGACGCTTGCCGTAGAACGACAACGACATCTTCGAGGCGTCGGCCAGGTCGAAGGTCAGGTGGTCAGGACCGTGGTCCCCGATTCCCGAGGCCTCCGGGAACATCGACTTCGGGGGCTCCTTGAACGCGATCGAGATGATCCGCTGTCCCTCGGCCAGCTTCTTGCCGGTGCGGAGGTAGAACGGCACGTCGGCCCAGCGCCAGTTGTCGACGAAGCATTTGAGGGCGATGAAGGTCTCGGTGTCGGAGAAGGGATCGACGCCCTCCTCCCCGCGGTAGCCGTCGTACTGCCCGCGGACCACGTCGTGGGGGTCCAGCGGCAGCATCGAGCGGAAGACCTTGTGCTTCTCCTCGCTGATCGACTGCGGGTCGAGCGCGACCGGCGGCTCCATGGCGATGAAGGCCATCACCTGGAACAGGTGGGTGACCACCATGTCGCGGTAGGCACCGGTGCCCTCGTAGAAGCCGGCGCGCCCCTCGAGGCCGAGGGTCTCGGGTATGTCGATCTGGACGTGGTCGATGTGGTTGCGGTGCCAGATCGGCTCGAAGAGTCCGTTGGCGAATCGCAGCGAGAGGATGTTGAGCGCCGACTCCTTGCCCAGGAAGTGGTCGATCCGGAAGATCTGCGCCTCGTCGAAGACCTCGTGGATCGCGTCGTTGAGCGATCTTGCCGACTCCAGGTCGGTGCCGAAGGGCTTCTCCATCACGATCCGACTGTTGACCGCCAGCTTGGTCTTCTCCAGCGTCTTCACGACGTCGAGCGCAGCGTTGGGCGGGACCGACAGGTAGTGCAATCGGGCCTGTGGGTCCTCACAGTCGGCCTCGGCCTCCTCGATCGCCGCCAGCAGGTTGTCGTCGCCGTCAGCGGCCCAGAAGAGCCGCTTGGCGAATGCGTCGAACTCCTCCTTGTCGCGTTGGTCGTCACCGTGCTCGTGCACCGCCTCACGCGCGAGGTCGATGAACGACTCACGGCTGTGCTCGTCGAGGGAGGTCCCGACGACTTGCATGTGCGGCAGCAGACCAGAGCGCCACAGGTGCAGCATTCCCGGCAGCAGTTTCCTGCGTGCGAGATCGCCGGTGGCCCCGAAGAGGACGATGGTGGTCGGAGGTCCCGGGGTGCCCTGCGGGTTGTGAGCCATGTTCCAAGACTGCCACGTCATGCCGTGGCGATGCCTACGTACGTGGTGTCGAGGTACTCCTCGATCCCCTCGAAGCCGCCCTCGCGACCGAATCCGCTGGCCTTGACGCCGCCGAACGGTGCGGCGGGGTTGGAGACCAGCCCGGTGTTCACCCCGACCATGCCGAAGTCGAGCGACTCCACGATGCGGATGGTGCGGTCCAGGGACTCGGTGTAGACGTAGGAGGAGAGCCCGTACTCCGTGTCGTTGGCCAGCTCGATCGCCTGCGCCTCGTCCTCGAAGACGGTCACCGGGGCAACCGGTCCGAAGATCTCCTCGCGGCTGATCCGGGCATCGGCGGGTACGTCGGCCAGGACGGTCGGCTTGTAGAAGTTGCCGTCCGGCTCCTCGGCGCCGGTGACGACCCGGGCGCCACCCTTGACCGCCTCGTCGACGAGCTCACGCACGGTCTCCACCGCACCGGAGTCGATCAGCGGCCCGACGTCGACACCGTCGTCCTGGCCGCGCCCGAGGGTGAGGGCGCCCATCCGCCGGCCGAGCTTCTCGGTGAACTCCTCGGCCACGCCGGACTGGACGAGGAATCGGTTGGCCGAGGTGCAGGCCTCCCCCATGTTCCGCATCTTGGCGACCATGGCGCCTTCGATGGCCTTGTCGACGTCGGCGTCGTCGAAGACCAGGAACGGCGCGTTGCCGCCGAGCTCCATCGAGACCCGCTGCAGCTGGTCGGCCGACTGCTTGACCAGGCCCTTGCCGACACTGGTGGAGCCGGTGAAGGAGATCTTGCGCAGCCGCGGGTCGGCCATCAGCGCGGCAGTGACGTCCTTGGACTTCGTGGTGGTCAGGACCTGGAGGACGCCGTCGGGCAGGCCGGCTTCGGCGAACACCTCGGCCAGCTTGAGCATCGTCAGCGGGGTCGCGGAGGCGGGCTTGACGATCATCGTGCACCCGGCGGCGATGGCCGGCCCGATCTTGCGGGTCCCCATCGCGAGCGGGAAGTTCCACGGGGTCACGAACAGGCAGGGGCCGACCGGCTTCTTGATGGTCAGCAGGCGGGAGCCGCCGGCGGGCGCCTCGAGCCAGCTGCCGCGGATGCGGACCGCTTCCTCGCTGAACCAGCGCAGGAACTCGGCGCCGTAGCTGACCTCGCCCTTGCCCTCCGCGAGCGGCTTGCCCATCTCCAGGCTGATCGTGCGGCCGAACTCGTCGCCACGTTCGGTGATCAGCTCGAAGGCCCGGCGCAGGATCTCCCCCCGCTCCCGCGGCGGCGTCGCGGCCCACTCCCCCTGGGCCGCGTGGGCCCGGTCCAGCGCCGACATCGCGTCGGCGACGGTGGCGTCGGGAAGGCTCTCGAGCACGGAGCCGTCTGCGGGATCGAGGACATCGAAGGTCTCACTCATGCTTCCCAGACTAATCGCGCGTCAAGGCGCGTCACGTGGCTCAGACGCCGATCAGGCGCAGTCCCGCCGCGGTGGCGGCCGCGGCCAGCACGATCACCACGAAGGGGGCGCGCCGCCACGCCAGCAGACCGGCCACGAGTACGCCGGCCGGGCGAGCCGGGTCGGACCATTCCTGGCCGTCGGCGAGAGCGCTGGTCACGCAGAGGGCAAGCAGAAGCACCGTGGCCGCAGTCGACATGAGCTGTTGCACGGGCAGGCTGACCCGGACTCTGGACTGGAGCACGGGTCCTGCTGCCCGATAGGCGAAAGTCCCGGAGCCGAGGACGAGCCCACCGGCGACGATGGCCGTCGTACTGATCACGAGACGTCCACCTCTTCGGGCTCGGGAGCACCGGGCCGGTGGCGCCACAGCAGCAGTGCGGGAAGCGCGCAGAGCACGGCGACGCCCGAGGGTGCGTAGGGCACGGCGAACAGAGCCAGGACAGAGCCGACGAGCGCCACGTTGCGGGTCGCCGCGTCACGCAGCGCGGGCATGATCAGGGCCAGGAGCACCGCGGGGAAGGCCGCGTCGAGACCGAATGCGTCGGTGTCGGTGACTGTCTGTCCGAGCACAGCGCCGATCAGAGATCCCAGGCTCCAGAAGAGCCACAGGCCGATCCCGCAGACGAAGAAGGCCGCACGACGCCGCGCCGGGTCGCGCTGCGCGAGGGCGAAGGCCACCACCTCGTCGATCATCAGATAGCTGCCCAGAAGTGGGCGTCCGCGCACCGTGTCGGCGAGCGCGAAGCCGAAGGGAAGGTGCCGCGCGTTCACCAGCAGCCCGGCGAGCACCGCTGCGACCACGCTCCCCCCGGCACCGACCACCCCGGTGAACAGGAACTGGCTCGCGCCACCGAGCACGACCACCGACATGAAGTTCGGCACCCACCACGCGAAACCCTCGCCGACGGTGATCGCGCCGTAGGAGATTCCCACGATGCCGACAGCGACGTTGATCAGCAGGATGTCGCGCAGGTCGGAGGTGTCGAGCGGCCCCGTCAGGGAGCTCCACCGTGCGCGCATGGGGAAGGTCTACCCGAACGCAGAAGCCGGCTCGTCAGCGGGTGACGAACCGGCCCCTAGAGCGGAAACTTCAGGCTGCGTGTACGGCGACGTGCGGGGTCACCGGAGTAACGGTCCAGCGGGCCTCGAGGCGGCGGCGCCCCTGGGCATCGGTGACTTCGACCCAGGTGCAGGTCGGCGGACCGGAGCGGCTGTTTGCGCTGTCGTTGGGCATGAGACACCTCGTGTTCACTTTCTGTTCACCTTGAGTATCGCATGCTTCCCGACCAGCAGCACCTCAACGCCGGGTCGAGGACCGTTCGACGAAGGCGTCGATGTCCACGCCGGCCTTGCGAGCGGCCGTCTTGGCCGCCGGGCTCTCCAGGTCCGGCGCGACGAACGTCTCCGGCTCGATCGCGGCGTCGCGGTCGGCGTACTTGCGCTGGGTGGCGGCGAGATCCTCGGCTTGCCCGTTGGCCACGGCGACCAGCGCGGGGTCGACCTTCAGGGCCGCGCCGGTCAGCACCGGGCTGACCGTGGGGGCATAGCCGCTGGAGTGACCCAGGGAGTTCGGGTGGAACGACTCCGAGATCGGGCTGGAGAGGCCGTTGAGGTATTCCGGGTTGTCGCAGACCGCGTGACCGGAGAACCGGCCGGTCGGGTTCGCGAAGCCGAAGCCCGCCGCCCCCGCCACGCTCGAGGTCTTGGCGTTGAGCAGGTCGGCCATCGCGTTGAGCCGGGCCTCCTCGGCCGGGGAGAACCAGGTCAGTGCGTTGCAGTCCTCACCGTTGAAGATGCGCGGGTAGCCGACCACGACCACTTGGGCGCCGGGCGCGGCAGAGCTGATCGAGGAGTAGAGGCCCGCCAGCTTGCCGGGAAGCGCGTTGTTCACGAACGCCTCCGCCCCGTCGATCGCCGCGCCACAGTCGCTCATCCAGCCCGGCTTGGCGCATTCGGTGAGTACGTCGGCGAAGCCGGCGTCGTTGCCGCCGACCGAGACTGTCACGAAGTCGGTGGTGGCACCCAGGGCGTCGACCTGGTTGCCACTCACGTTGGGGATCGTCGCCCCGGAGCAGGCCCGGAAGTCGAGGTCGTAGCCTCGGTCCGCGGTGATCAGGGAGGCGAATGCGACCGGGGAACGCTGGCAGTTGGTGCCGTCGTCGATGTAGTTGCGGGTGCCCGTGCCCGAGGAGTAGGAGTCGCCGAGAGCGACGTACTCTTCGCTGTCGGCCTGGGCGGACGGAGTGGTGAGAAGAGTGCCGGTGAACGCCAGCACAGCCGCCGTGAGAGCGGCTCCCGAGAACTTCAAATTCATCTGCGGTGACTCCTGTCGGTATGTCCCCACATGCCGGCACCGCTGTCCAACCTAGGCCCCCAGGGGCCGTCTGGCCAGAGGTCCGGCCCTCACGTCGGCAGCCCGGCACGCAGCCCGGCGGGCAGCAGCAGTCGGTGCCGGATCAGCCGGTGGGCCACCGTGACGGTCAGGGTCTCCGCGGCCAGCAACCCCACCAGGACCAGGATCTGGGCGGAGCCGGCCTGGAGCGCCGTACCCCCACCGAGGAGGACACCGACGAAGGCGCCCGGGAGGGTGACCAGCCCGACCGTGCGGGTCTGGTCGATCACCGGGACCAGCGACTCGGGGAGATGTCGAGCGACCACCTCGGACACGGCATCGGGAGCGACCAGGCCGATGGACAGAGCTGCCTCGTAGGAGGAGCGCTCCTCGTGGAGCGCCTTGAACGCCGCCCGACCGGCCAACGTGTGCGCGGTCATCGCGCCACCGATGACGATGCCGGCGATCGGGACCACCGAGGCTCCCGCGAACGGGACCGCCCCCGAGGCAAGGATCAGCGTCAGCACCGGCACCACCCCGCACCCCATCGCGACCGCGATCCACGGCCACGAGCCGACGGCGTCCACCCGGCGGGAGGAGGTGAGGACGGCCACCCCGAACATCAGGACCGCGAAGCACGCCGACCAGACCAGGCTGCCGAGGACGGCTGCGATCAGCAGTGACACCGCGGCGAGCTGTACGACGGCGCGCACGGCCGCCACGGCCAGGATCCGCTCGAGCTGCAGGCCACCACGCCATGAGGCAAGGATGGCTATCAGCAGCAACGCGACCAGCGCGAGGGCCAGGGGAAGACCGAGATCTCCTGTCACGGACCCAGACTAGACGGACCGTTGCGCCTCAGAGGCTCGGAAGCGCGGGGAGTTCCCTGGAGAAGAGCCAGGCATCGAAGAGGTCGCTGAGGTCCTCCCCCGCGACCTGGTTGGCGTGGGCGATGAACATCTCGGTGGTGATGTTGGCGCCGTTGTGTGCCACGACCCAGGTCCTGAGGATCTCGAAGAACGTGTCGTCACCGACGCGCACCCGCAGTGCGTGGACGGTCAGCGCCCCCCGCTTGTAGACCCGGTCGTCGAACATCAACTCCGGACCGGGGTCGCCGAGCAGCAGGTCCTGGGGCAGGTTCGCCAGCCTGTCGTGATGGTGGTCGACCCATGCCTGGGTCGGCGCCACGCCGGACTCCTGGGACCACAGCCACTCGCTGTAGCAGGCGAAGCCCTCGTGCAGCCAGATGTCCTTCCACTTCCGCAGCGTGACTGCGTTGCCGAACCACTGGTGGGAGATCTCGTGGGCGACCAGGCGAATCTCGTTCCAGTCGTCGCTGATGAAGTTGCGGCCGAAGGTGGACAGGCCCTGCGACTCCAGGGGGATCTCGAGGTGTTCGTCGGTGACCACGGCGGTGTAGGAGGTGAACGGATAGTCGCCGTAGACCTTCACGAAGAAGCCGAGCATCTCGGCCTGACGACCGAAGGAAGCCGCGAAGTCGTGGGCGTCGCGCTCGGCCGGGGCGATGGTGCGGACCGGGACCGGCGCCCCTTTCTGTTCGGTCACCGCGTAGCGGCCGATCTGCAGCGTGGCCAGGTAGGTCGGCATCGGCGCATCCTGCTGGAAGCTCCAAGTGGTGGTGGTGCCGCTGCGCGCGGTGGTGACCAGCTCCCCGGCCACAGCAACGTGGTAGTCACTCGGGGCTGTGACTGCGATGGAGTACGTCGCCTTGTTGTCGGGGCGGTCGTTGCAGGGATACCAGGACGGAGCCCCGTGGGGCTGGGCCGCGACCATGACGCCGTCGGTCAGCTCCTCGAAGCCCGCGCTGCCGAGCGTCTTCGAGGGCACCGGCCGCGGGCTGCCGGCGTAGGTGAGTCGCACCTCGAACTCGGCGCCGGCCTCGACCACGTGCTCCACGACGAGCTTGCCGGCGTGGTGGGTGAACTCCTCGGGGCGTCCGTCGACGAGGACCTGCTCCGCGACGAGGGCGTGGAGATCGAGCCGGATCGCGTCGATCGCGCTGAGAGCCCGGCACAGCAGGGTCGCCGCGCCCTCCAGGCGGTTGCCGATCAGTTGGTAGTCCAGGGTGAGGCCGCAGTGGAGGACGTCGTAGGACGCATCTCCGTGGCCGGGCACGTAGGGGTCGCTCCCGGCATGCGTCGCCGTCGTGAAGGTCATGGGCCCGGAGGCTACGGGATCGTGATGCAGCCAGGCGAACGGCATGATGGTCACATGCTCATCTACGACCAGGACTGCGGCTTCTGCCAGTGGAGCCTGCGGTGGGCGCTGAGGCTGGGAGCGACCTGTGACCACCAGCCCGCACAGACCGCGGACCTCCCCGCCCTCGGCCTGAGCCTCGACGAGGCACTGGAGGCGGCCTGGTTCGTGACCCCCTCGGGACCCCTTCGCGGACACGAGGCGATCGCCCAGGTGTTGCTCAGCTCGCGCTGGTGGCCAGTGCGGATGGGTGGTCGACTGGTCGGATCACGCGTGGCGCGTCCGGTGGCGGCCCCGGCCTACGCCTGGGTCGCCCGCAACCGGCACCGGATGCCGGGCGCCTCGGAGTCCTGCCGGGTCAATCATCCGTCGTAGTCGACGTGCGGGGTCCAGCCCTGGTCCGGCCGCACACTGGCGGCATACAACGCCTCGGCGACGGCCGCCGGGCTGAACGGGCCCTCCTCGGCGAGGACCCCGTTGACCTGGACCGCGACCGCGCGGATCCCGTCCGGAGCCAGGGTGGTGTCGATACTCGTGACGAGGTTGCGGACGGCGGCCTTCTGCACGCCAAGTGAAGCGGCCTTGTTCCAGGGCCTGTCGGCGGCGGCGCTGCCGGTCACGACGATCCTCGCGCCCTCGCGCAGGTGAGGTCGCGCGGCTTGCACGGCAGGCAGGAGTGGGGCGACGCCGAGCCGGAGGTCGTCGAGGAGCTCATCGACGGTGAGCTCGAGCGGGTCCTTCTGACGGAACACACTGGGGTTGAAGTGGATCACGTCGATCTGACCGAACCGGGCTCCGACGGCGTCGACGATCTCGCGGACCTGCGCCTCATCGGTCAGGTCCAGCCGGATCGTCTCGTGTTCGGTGTCCAGCTTGCCCGGGGAGCGCGCGGCGAGCACGACGGCGTACCCCTCTCGCGCGAAGCGGTCGGCAGTGGCCAGCCCAACGCCGGGGCCGGCGCCGAGGACGAGAAGGAGGGGTGCAGCCATGCCACCCAGTGTGCCCGACCAGGCAACCAGTGGCCCGGGCCAAGTTTCCAGTTCATCCGTGCGGGGAGAACATGTGCCGTAACCTCGACGGTGCTGGGGAGCGACGAGCACTCGGAGGGCTGAGGTGTTGCTGGGCGCACTGACCGGCTCGACGGTCTTCGCCGGACTGGTGCTTGCTGGTCTGGCCATCTACGTGTGGCGCCACCGATCCTCACCGGCCGGGCTGAGCCTCGCCGTGGTGCTGGTCTCGGCAGCGTGGTGGGCATCCTTCTATGCCATCGAGCTGTCCACCTCCGACCTCACCGTCCGGGGCCGCTGGGGAGACCTGAAGTACGTCGGCATCTGCCTGCTGCCGCCGGCGTTCCTGATCTTCGTGCTGCGCTACACCGGGCGGGACCGGCTGGTCACCCGTCGCCTCCTGGCCGCCCTGGCCATCGAGCCGGTCGTGGTCTGGACGCTCCTGGCGGTGCCGTCCACCCATGACCTGGTCCGCTTCTACACCGGCGAGATGATTCGCGACGGCATCCCGCTGGTTGGCTCCGGTCCGGCGTTCTGGGCGCTGCTGGTCTACTCCAACGCCCTGCTCGTCGTCGCCACCGTGATGTTCGTGCTCAGCATGATCAAGCTCTCCCGTGTCTACCGGGTCGCTGCCGCGATCCTGGTCCTGGCCGTGCTGCTGCCCTGGGCGGCGAACCTGCTGTTCAACCTCCGGGTGGGACCGTTCGTCTCGGTCGACCTGACCCCCTTCGCGTTCATCCTCGGCGGCGGGTTCCTGGTGTGGGGTCTCTACCGCGAGCAGTTGATCAACCTGTCCAGCATCGCCTGGGAGCTGGTGATCGAGACGACGACCGAGGGAGTGATCCTGCAGGACGCGTTCGGCCGGATCAGCGACGTGAACCCCGCCGGGGAGCATCTGCTCGACCGCCCCCGGGTCGAGCTGATCGGCCAGGACCTGGACAAGATGCTCGTGCCGTCACTCGAGCGACAGGCCCGCCACTTCGAGCTGCAACGGGTGCCCCTGGCCGACCCGGCTGGTGCCCGGTCAGGCGAGCTGGTGATGCTGCGCGACATCACCGAGCGCACGGAGGCAGAGGGCCGGCTGCGCGATCTCCTGGCCGAACGGACCCGCATCGCCACCACCCTGCAGTCGAGCCTGCTACCGGCCCAGCTGCCGCTGATCCCGGACTGCGAGCTCGCCGCGTGCTATGCGCCGGCCGGTGACGGCTCCGAGATCGGCGGGGACTTCTACGACGTCTTCCCCATCGGCTCGCACAGGTGGGGAATCGCCTTCGGCGACGTCAGCGGCAAGGGCGCCGAGGCGGCCGCCGTCACCGCGCTGATCCGGTACACCCTGCGAACCCTCGCCTCGCACGGCGCGGACCCGAGCCGGGTCCTGGCGCGGCTCAACGAAGTCCTGCTCCACGAGACCGGTGTGGAGCAGTTCTGCACGGTCGTCTATGCCGTCGCCCGGGCCACGACGTCGGGGATGGACCTCCGCATCTGCCTGGCAGGCCACCACCCGCCACTGCTGCGTCGCAGCGGAGGTCGGGTCGAACCCGTCGGCGCCCTGGGCACCGCCCTGGGCCTGTTCCCCGACCCCGAGCTGACCGACACTCTGGTCCAC
Source organism: Nocardioides sp. (assembly GCA_030452025.1). Taxonomy (GTDB): domain Bacteria; phylum Actinomycetota; class Actinomycetes; order Propionibacteriales; family Nocardioidaceae; genus Nocardioides. The sequence goes on from JAKDNC010000004.1 coordinate 11,106, forward strand.
CTGGCGCCCGGTGACCTCTTCTTCCTCTGCACCGACGGGCTCATCGAGGCGCGCAACGGAGGCGAGCTCTTCGGCGGCGAACGGGTGGCCACCATGCTCAGCCAGCATTACAGCAACCGGCTCCAACCCGTGCTGGACCGCATCGCCGCAGCCGCCCATGAGTTCCACAACGGTCCGCTCGAGGACGACCTGGCCATGTTCGCCCTGAGGCCGACGCCGTCCCCTAGGGTGGGCAACAGCAGGCAACGAGGGAGAGGACACACGTGACCTACACCGTATGCGTGGGCGTCGACGGCTCCGAGCCGTCACTCGACGCACTCAGATTCGCGATCGCCGAAGCGTCCGTGCGGGGAGGTGAAGTGCGCGTGCTCACGACGTGGTGGCTGGCCAACAGCCTCCCCGGCACCGTGGACGTGGAGACCGAGAAATACCAGCAGCAGGCAACTCTCGTGCAGGAGGCTGCCTTGGCCACCGTGCTGGAGGACTACGACGACCCGCCGACGATCCATCGTCTGGTCGTTCGAGGCACCGCGAGCGAGGCCTTGGTGCTCCACTCCCGCAACGACGATCATCTCGTCGTGGGCAGCCACCACAAGGGGGTCCTCAAGCGGTTCGTCGAGAGTTCTGTGAGCACCTACTGCATCCGGCACTCCCGCATCCCCGTCACCGTCGTGCCCCACCTTGCTCCGGCCCTCACAGACGTCGACCCGCGCGACCCCAGCGCCCAGGACTGATCCACCGAGGAGACACCTGCATGAGCGACACCTTCGGACCCGACGCGATCGTCGTCGGGGCCGGCCTTGCCGGGCTGGTGGCCACCTACGAACTCGTCGAGGCGGGCCGGTCGGTCCTCGTCGTCGAGCAGGAGAACCGCAACAACCTCGGCGGCCAAGCGTTCTGGTCGCTGGGCGGGCTCTTCCTCGTCGACAGCCCCGAGCAGCGCCGTGTGGGGATCAAGGACTCGAAGGAGCTGGCCCTCCAGGACTGGCTCGGCTCGGCCAACTTCGACGACACGGACAACGACCACTGGCCGCGTCAGTGGGCCCGGGCGTACGTCGAGTTCGCGGCCACCGAGAAGCGCGACTACCTCCGCCGGCTCGGGCTGAAGTGGATGCCGTTCGTGGGCTGGGCCGAGCGCGGAGACGGTACGGCGTCCGGTCACGGCAACTCGGTTCCTCGATTCCACCTCACCTGGGGCACCGGGCCGGAGGTGGTGCGGGTCTTCGCGGAGCCGGTCCTCGAGGCCGAGAAGCGTGGACAGGTCCAATTCGCATTCCGCCACCAGGTCGACGAACTGGTCGTCGAGGGCGGGTCCGTGGTCGGGGTCCGCGGGACTGTCCTCGCCGCCAGCGCCGAGGCGCGCGGCGTGAAGTCCTCGCGCGAGAGCGCCGGCGAGTTCGACCTGCACGCCGGCGCCGTCGCGGTGACCTCGGGCGGGATCGGCCACAACCACGACCTGATCCGGAAGATCTGGCCCACCGAACGGCTCGGCCCGGCGCCGAAGTACATGATCACCGGCGTCCCTGCCCACGTCGACGGGCGGATGCTCGGCATCAGCGAGGGGGCCGGCGCTCACCTGGTCAACCGGGACCGGCTGTGGGCCTACACCGAGGGCATCCACAACTGGGACTCCATCTGGCCCGACCACGGCATCCGGATCCTGCCCGGACCCACGTCCATGTGGCTCGACGCCACCGGCAAGCGGCTCCCGGCGCCGAACTTTCCAGGGTTCGACTCCCTGGGGACCCTCAAGTCGATCCTCGCGACCGGCCACGACTACTCGTGGTTCGTGTTGACCCAGTCGGTGATCGAGAAGGAGTTCGCGCTCTCCGGGTCGGAGCAGAACCCGGACATCACCGGCAAGGACCTGAAATTCCTCCTCCGGAGCCGGCTCGCCAAGGGCGCGCCCGGGCCGGTGGAGAAGTTCAAGGAGCACGGTGTCGACTTCGTGGTGTCCGACAACGTCGCCGACCTGGTCGCCGGCATGAACGAACTGGGTCGCGACGGCGCTGCGGTGGACCCCGTGGCCCTGGAAAGGATGCTGGTCGCGCGGGACCGCGAGATCGACAACACCTTCTCCAAGGACCTGCAGCTGATGGCGGTCAACAACGCCCGGCGTTCGTTGACCGACAAGCTGATCCGGGTGGCGAAGCCGCACAAGTTCCTCGACCCCGACCAGGGCCCCCTGATCGCGGTCCGCCTCAACATCCTCACCCGCAAGAGCCTCGGCGGCCTGGAGACCAACCTCGACGCCCAGGTGATGCGCGACGACGGCTCCGTGTTCGACGGGCTCTACGCTGCGGGCGAGGTCGCCGGGTTCGGCGGTGGTGGCGTGCACGGCTACAACGCACTCGAGGGAAGCTTCCTCGGTGGCTGCATCTTCTCCGGGCGGACCGCAGGCCGGGCGATCGCGCGGGATCTCTCGTGAGGACTGCGTTGGTCACCGGGGCCTCGTCAGGCATCGGTCTCGCGACGGCAAGGGCCTTGCAGGACAAGGGATTCCGGGTGATCGGGACCAGCCGGGACCCGGAGTCGATCCCCTCCGGGCTGCGGGTCCCCGGGGTCACCTACCTACCCCTCGACCTGACCGACCCGGCCAGCATCACGGCCTGTGCGCGCGACGTGCTGGTGGCCGGTGGATCGGTCGACGTACTGGTCAACAACGCGGGTGAGTCCCAGTCCGGGCCGCTGGAGGAGCTGCCGGCCGAGGCGCTCGAGCGGCTCTTCCAGCTCAACGTGCTCGGCCCGATCGCGCTGACCCAGCAGTTGTTGCCGGGGATGCGTGAGCGCCGCTTCGGTCGAGTGGTGATGGTGGGCTCGATGATCGGCAGCTTCCCGCTGCCCTACCGGTCCTCCTACGCCGCCACCAAGGCCGCGATCCGGGCATTCTCGACCGCGGCGCGCGAGGAACTCATCCCCTACGGCGTGTGGCTCACGACCGTGGAGCCGGGCTCGATCAACACCGGGATCAGCGACCGCCGGACGAAGTACGTCGCCGACGACTCGCCCTACCGGGCCGAGTGCGACAGGGTCATCGAGATCCTCGATCGCAAGGAGGCCTCGGGGACCAGCGCGGACGACGTGGCGGAGACCATCATGGCCGCGATCGAGGCTGCGAAGCCCAAGTCGCTCTACGCCCGCGGCAGCATGGCACCGGTCGTCTTCGCCCTGCGCCGGGTCGCGCCCCGTGGAGTCGTGGAGAAGATCACCAGCCGGATGTTCGGCATCCGCCACTGACCCCATGCCCCGCGGTTCGAGCTCCGCGGTCAGTCGCGGTGCTTGTGCCGCGGCTTCTTGTCGTATTTCTTGGGCGACGGACGGCGACCGGCGGTGTCGCCATCGGCCTTGCTCAGCTCGATCAGCTTCCCGGAGATGCGGGTGCCACGAAGTGCATCCCAGGCGCCCGAAGGCAGGTCCACCGGGAGCTCGACGATCGAGTGGTCGGTGCGGATGTCGATCTTGCCGAAGTCGCCACGACCCAGGCCGCCCTCGTTGGCGAGTGCGCCGACGATCTGACGGGGCTCGACCTTGTGACGCTTTCCGACCGAGATCCGGTAGGGCGCCATCGGCGCACCCGAGCCGCCACGCTGCGGGCGTTCCCTGCGCGGGCCGCGGTCCTCGCGACCGCCACGGTCCGGTCGCTCCTGTCGCGGCTGGCGCTTGGGCTCCGGCTCCGGCTCGAGCAGCAGCGGCGTCTCGCGGTGGAGCACGGCGGCCAGGGCGGCCGCGACGTCGGCCTCGGGCACGTCGTGCTCTCGCACGTAGTGGTTGACCACGTCGCGGAAGAAGTCGACGTTGTCGGACTCGAGGGCCTTGGTGATCGAGTCGTCGAACCTGTTCAGCCGGGTGGTGTTGATGTCCTCGACCGTCGGCAGCTGCATCTGCGTGAGGGACTGGCGGGTGGCCTTCTCGATCGCCTTGAGCAGGTAGCGCTCGCGCGGGGTGATGAAAGAGATCGCGTCGCCCGAACGGCCGGCGCGGCCCGTGCGGCCGATGCGGTGCACGTAGGACTCGGTGTCGGTGGGGATGTCGAAGTTGATGACGTGGCTGATCCGCTCCACGTCGAGACCACGGGCCGCGACGTCAGTGGCGACCAGGATGTCGAGCTTGCCCTGGCGGAGCTGGTTGATGGTCCGCTCCCGCTGGTTCTGGGCGATGTCGCCATTGATCGCAGTCGCGGAGAAGCCGCGGGCGCGGAGCTTCTCCGCGAGGTCCTCGGTGGCCGACTTGGTGCGGGCGAAGACGATCATCGCCTCGAAGTTCTCGATCTCGAGGATCCGGGTCAGCGCATCGAGCTTCTGCGGCCACGAGACCGTGAGGTAGCGCTGGGTGGTGTTGGCCGAGGTGGTGGTCTTGTTCTTGACCGTGATCTCGACCGGGTCGGTGAGGTGCTTCTTGGAGATCCGGCGGATCGCGGCCGGCATGGTGGCGGAGAAGAGCGCGACGTGCTTGCTGTCCGGCGTGTCGGCCAGGATCGTCTCGACGTCCTCCGCGAAGCCCATCTTCAGCATCTCGTCGGCCTCGTCGAGGACCAGGAAGCGCAGCTCGGAGAGGTCGAGGGTGCCCTTCTCGAGGTGGTCCATGATCCGACCGGGGGTGCCGACCACGACGTGCACGCCGCGGCGCAGCGCGGAGAGCTGGACGCCGTAGCCCTGGCCACCGTAGACCGGAAGGACGTGCACGCCGTTGATGTGGGCGGCGTACTTCTCGAACGCCTCGGAGACCTGCAGGGCGAGCTCGCGGGTGGGTGCGAGAACCAGCGCCTGCGGCGTCTTCTGCTTCACGTCCAGACGGGAGAGGATAGGCAGCGCGAAGGCGGCGGTCTTGCCCGTACCGGTCTGGGCAAGGCCAACCACGTGGCGCCCCTCGAGCAGTGGCGGGATGGTTTGCGCCTGGATGGGCGAGGGGGTCTCGTAGCCGATGTTCTTCAGCGCCTTGAGCACCCTGTCATCGAGCCCGAGTTCGTCGAATGTCGGAAGAGCATCGATTTCAGGGTCAGTCATGGGCTCCAACTTAATGCCCAGAGGGCCGTGCGTCCTCATCCCCGGCGGTGATGATTCGCTCACACACGATCTCGGCCAGGGTCTCGGGCACCTCGTCGGGAATCCAGTGGCTCACCCCGGCGAGGACCTGCAGCTCATAGGGTGCTTCGACGTACTCCTCCGCGAGCTGGGCTCCGCGCTGACCGAGCGCGGCGTCACCGTCGCTCCACACGTGGGTGGTCGGGACGCGCACCCGGCCACCGGTGAGCCTCGGGTTGGACAGCGGGAGGGCGCGGTACCAGTTCAGGGCGCCGGACAGGGCGCCGTGGTCGACGATGTCCTTGCGGAAGGTCGCGGCCATCTCGTGGCTCATCCCCATCCCCCGCAGCGCCTTCTTCGACCGGGCCGGGTCGCCGAGGATCTTCTCCGGGATCCAGGGCAGCTGGAAGGCGGCGATGTACCACGACTTGAACAGCTGTTTGCCGAGCATCGAGCGCAGGAACGCAGCCGGGTGGGGCACCGAGACCGAGACCAGGCTGGCGACCAGGTCGGGGTTCCGGGCCGCGACCGGCCACGCGACGCAGGCGCCCCAGTCGTGGCCGACGAGGTGGACCTTCCGTGGCGCGTCGAGGGTGTGGATCAACGCGACCACGTCACCGACCAGCAGGTCCAGGGTGTAGTCGCGACGTCGTGGCGGCCGGGCGCCCGGCGAGTAGCCACGCTGGTCGGGCGCGACGGTGCGGTAGCCGTGGCCGTGCAGCAGGTTGGCGACCTTGTCCCACGAGCTCGCCCGTTGCGGGAATCCGTGGAGGAGCACGACGACCTCGCCGTCGATCGGTCCGGTGTCGCGCACATCGAAGGTGAGCCCGTCGTGGGTGAACGTGGTCAGTCTGGCCAGCGGCATGGGTTCGAGTATCCCAGCACTGATCAGCCCCTGGGCAATACGGCAGCACGTAGCGTGACTCCATGAGCACAGAGGTCGTCCACGACGAGCACGGCATCCCGCACATCTGGGGCGACACGGTCGCCGAGCTCGCCTTCGCACAGGGCAGCGAGATGGCCGGCGCGCGCGCCGGCCAGATCGAGATCGAGCGGTTGCGCAGCGAGGGATCGGTCTCGGCCCACATCGGCGAGCCCGGGCTGGAGTGGGACCGCTTCTCGCGACGGGCCCGGATCGACGCCACCGCGCAGCGCGCGTACGACGGCCTCGACGCGGAGACCCAGAACTTCCTGGTCGCCTTCACCGACGGGATCAACACTGCATTCCGGGAGCGACGGTGGATGCCGTGGACGCCGCTCGGGGTGTTCCTGGTCCAGCAGATCCAGTTCGGCAGCTACGGCCACAAGCTGTGGAGCCACCGGCTGCGCAGCGAGCTCGGTCCGGAGATCGGCCAGTCCGCATTGTCGGTGATCGGCAGCGGACCTCCCCCGGTCTCGGGAAGCAACGCTTTCGCCCTGACCGGGGAACGCACGACGACCGGACACCCGATCGTGGCCGGCGACCCGCACCGTCTCTTCGAAGCACCCAACATCTATCTCCAGACCCACTTGGCCTGCCCGGAGTTCGACGTCGCCGGATTCTGCTTCCCCGGGGTGCCGGGGGTGCAGCACTTCGCCCACACCGGCTCCGTGGCCTGGGGGCTCACCAACGCGATGGCCGACTACCAGGACCTCTACGTCGAGACCCTCGAGCGGCGCGGCACCGGTGTGCACGCGCTCGGCCCGGACGGGTGGGAGGAAGCGACCGTCGTCGAGGAGGAGATCAAGATCCTCGACGAGGAGTTCCCCGAGGAGCTCGACGTGATCATCACCGCGCGGGGCCCGGTGATCCACGGCGGCCCCGGCGCCGAGGAGACGCTCTCCCTGCGCACGGCCTCATTCGCGTTGGGCGACCTGGGCTTCGCAGCGTTGCTTCCTCTGCTGCGCTCGCGCACTGCCGACGACGTCGAGGGCGCCCTGGCGCACTGGGTCGAGCCGGTCAACAACTGGGTGATCGCAGACTCGCTCGGCTCGGTCCGGCACCGGGTCGCGGGACGCGTCCCCACCCGCGACCGGTCGAACTTGCTCGGGCCGGTGCCGGCCGACGACGCACGGCACCGGTGGACCGGGTGGCTCACCGACCTGCCGGGCACGGATCCCGGCGACGACGGGAGGCTGGTCACCGCGAACGACCGGGCGACCGCGGACTTCGACAGGATCAGCAGCCACTTCGCTCCGTCGTGGCGGGCGGACCGGATCCGGGAGCTCCTGGGGGTCAGCGGCGACTGGGCGCCGGGGCGGGCTGTCGACGTACTCCTCGACGTGCGGCAGCTCGGCGGCGAGACACTGCTCACTTCGGTGGCCGAGCTGAGCGGTCTGGACGAGGCCGGGCAGGAGCTCCGGGCCGAGCTGGCTGGGTGGGACCGCTCGATGGCGACCGACAGCTCCGGAGCAGCGCTCTTCGCTGCCGTGCGCGAGGAGCTCACCGCGCGGATCTGCGACGACCCGGTCCTCGCCGGGTTGCGCGACGACACGGCGTACGGCGACCTGCATTCGCCGTGGCTCCACCTGCAGTCCCGGATCGGACACTCCTTGCCCCGCCTGCTGGCCGGAGGTGGGCGGATCGGGATCGACGTCTCGGCGCACCTGCGGGCCGCCGTCGAGGCGGTTTCGACCTGTGAGCCGCCCACCTGGGGCGAGCGACACGGGTTCGCGCCGCTGGGGGTGTTCGCCCAGTTCGGACTGGCCGATGCGCCGGTCGCCGTCGCGGGGGAACCGCTCGCCGGGGATGCGGAGTGCGTCGCGGCGACCGGGTGGCTCCCCGGGACGTCGTACGCCGCCCGTGGACCGGTGGCGCGCTACGTCTGGGACCTCAGCGACCGGAGTCGGAGCCGGTGGGCGGTCCCACTGGGGGCCTCCGGCGATCCGTCGAGTCCGCACCACGCCGACCAGTTCGAGGCGTGGCGCACCGGCGCGCTGCTGCTCCTGCACGCCGACCCCTTCCCTGGCCGAGATCACCCTTGATCCGGTCGACCCGATCGCCGACGCGCGCCGAGGTGGCCGAGATCCATGGCGACGTGCGCGACCTCCCGGAGAAGACGGCGCAGTTCGCGTTCATCACGCGGGAGTCGTGGGAGGCATCGGGCTGATCAGCGCGAAGTCTCAGACCGCCCGGTCCGAGACCGCGTGCAGGGTCCGCGACGCCACGTCGAGCACGCCCTCGACGACGTGGTCGGCTTCGTCGAGGGCCTGGCTGCTCTCGGGGAGCATCTCGGCGAGCACCGGGAAGGCGTGCACCTGGCCCTCCCAGATGTGCAGGTCGACCGGGACGCCGGCGTGCTCGAGTCGCTCGGTCATCAGCTCGGCGTCGTAGCGCAGGATCTCGTCGGCCGCGCAGATGATCAGTGCCGGCGGCAGCATGGCGAGGTCGCGGTTCACCGGGGAGAGCGCGGGCTCGAGGATGGGTTTGCCGGTGACGGTGCGGGCGATCCGGTCCAGGCGGTACGTCGGGATGTAGGCGTCGCGGCGCGCGTTGGCATGGTTGCGGCGCTCGGTGTTGTCGAAGTCCAGCCAGGGTGAGAGGCCGACGATGCCGGCCAGGTCGATGCCCTGGGAGGATGCCTCGAGAGCGACCTGGAAGGCGAGGTAGCCACCGGCGGAGTCACCCGCGAGGACCAGGCCGGAGGCCTCGAAACCTCGGGTGATCATCCAGTTCGTGGCATCCACGCAGTCGGAGACCGACTGCTCCACGTGGCCCTTGCCGTGTTGGCGGTAGGCCACCGAGAGCACCGGGCGTCCGGTGCGCAGGGCGAGACGTTCGACGATCCGGCGGTGGGTGGCCAGGCCACAGAAGATGAATGCGCCTCCGTGGAAGTAGATGATCGCGCCTTTTCCGGAGCGGACGCCGCGTGGGCTGACCAGCTCGGCGCTCCACCCTTCGCCGGTGACCTTCTCGACCTTGGTGCCGCGGTGGCGTGGCAGCAGGCGGGCAGTCAGGTCGAGCGTGTGAAGCGTCGGCGCGAGTGGTCCGGAGACGGGGTAGTAGGCAAGCACGGGCCGGGCGATCGATGCGGCAGCAGTGCGCACGATCGCGGAACGTCGACTGTGCCGCGCATGGACCTTGATCATCGTTCGCCTCCCTGCCTGGTTGAGCGTTGAAGGACTGTACGACGTCGATGTGCGCCCCGTCACGCATTTGCCCGCGGGTGAGCTCGGGAAACTTCCTTGTGACGCAAGTCACCCATGATCGTTCGATGGCCGGGAATGGACCATTGGCAATTCTAGTTGAAAGTTAAACGACAGCACGAATCACGCCGACCTCTCCAGGAGTTCTGATGAGCATCTTCAGCCGCACGTCCACCGCAACCTCCGAGTCCTTCGACGCCGGCACCACCGCCGTCGAGGACATCACCGGTGAGTACACGATCGACCCGAGCCACAGCTACATCGGCTTCCAGGCTCGCCACGCGATGGTCACCACCGTCCGCGGGGCGTTCAAGGAATTCCAGGGCACGGCTGTCATCGACTCGGCCAACCCGTCCGCCTCCTCGACGAAGCTCGAGATCGCCGTGGACAGCGTCGACACCGGCTCCGCCGACCGCGACGGCCACCTCGCGAGCGAGGACTTCTTCGACGTCGCGCACTTCTCGAAGATCTCGTTCGCCTCCACCAAGGTCGAGCGCGACGGCGACGACTGGGCGATCACCGGCGACCTGACCATCAAGGACACCACCAAGCCGGTCACCGTGGTCTTCGAGCACGCTGGTTCGGCCAAGGACCCCTTCGGCAACGTCCGCGTGGGCTTCGAGGGCGAGGTCGCCGTCAACCGCAAGGACTGGGGCCTGAGCTGGAACGCCGCGCTCGAGACCGGCGGCGTGCTAGTCTCGGTGAAGGTCAAGCTGAAGTTCGACATCTCCGCGATCAAGAACGCCTGACCCAGCCCCGTCGACTCGCCCGGCACCCCGCGCCCGGCGTCGGCGGCGGTTTCAAGGCCGCTGGTGCCTCCGAACTGTCCAGTTCCACTCGGTCCAGATCGGAAAGTGAGACCCGGGTCTGGTCCCGGGTTGCGCCGTGGGGTTACCTTCGACGAGTCGACAGGGAGGTAGGCCCGTGACCGGTACAGCAGGGCAGCTCTACGGTGATTGCCTCGACGCACTCACCGGGCTGGTGGCAACACTCGACGATCAGCAGTTGCGGACCCGTGTTCCCGCAACTCCACGATGGGACGTGCGCACCGTCGTCGCCCACCTGGCCGGCGGCAGCTCCGACCTGGCCTCGGGCCGGACGGACGGCGCCCCGGGACCGAACTGGACCGCGCGCCACGTCGCGGAGAGGTCCGCGATCCCGCTGCCGCACCTGATCGACGAGCTGCGCTCCCACCAGGGCCAGATGGCCGTCATCGCGGACACCACGACGCCGTCACTGCCGTGGGACATCAGCGTCCACCTGTCCGACCTGTATGAAGCGCTGGGTCTCGGGGAGCCCGACGAGTCGAGCTGGCTCCCGGTGCTCGAAGCAGCTTCGGATCGTCTCCTGAGCGGTCTCCCGGTCAGGATCCAGGCCGGCGCAGCCGCCTGGGGTGCGGGGCCCGAAATCGTCGAACTGTCGGCCTACGAGCTCTACCGCTCGCTCTTCTCACGCCGCTCGCGTGCCCAGATGCGCGCCTGGGGTGCGCCACAACTGGACGACGAAGCGCTGGCAGCGATGTGTGCCTTCGGGCCGCGCGAGGACGATCAGCCGGTTCCCTCGTCGGTGGCTTCTTCGACCTGAGCGAGGTCGAGGTCGCGGACCGCGGTGATCAGCTCCTCCAGCGCCTCGGCAGGCAGCGCGCCCTGCTGGGAGAAGACCAGCTTGCCCTGCTTGAATGCCATCAGCGTCGGGATCGACGTGATCTGCGCCGCGGACGCGAGTTGCTGCTCCTCCTCGGTGTTGATGCTGCCGAAGACGACGTCGGTGTGCTCCTGGGCCGCGGCCTCGTAGATCGGGGCGAACTGGCGGCAGGGGCCGCACCAGGACGCCCAGAAGTCGACGAGGACGATCGGGTTCTCGGTGATCGTGGTCTCGAAGTTGGCGGCACCGAGCTCAATTGCGGACATGGCCCGAGACTACGTGATCGACGATACGTGTCGCGGATTACCTCACCCGGCGTTGTGCCCACGGCCGGTTGTCGGCATGGTGACCCCCAAGAGGTACGACGAACCGCAGACCCTCTGGAGGAATCACCATGACTGTGCACAAGGTCGGCTACCTGATCGGCAGCCTTTCCGCAGCCTCGATCAACCGCAAGCTGGCCAAGGCGCTGATCAAGCTCGCTCCCGACAACCTGGAGTTCCACGAGATCGAGATCAAGGATCTGCCGCTCTACAACCATGATCTCGACGACAACTACCCAGCTCCGGCGCAGGCCCTCAAGCACGCTCTCGCGGACGTCGATGCACTGCTGTTCGTCACACCGGAATACAACCGTTCGATCCCCGGCGGACTGAAGAACGCGATCGACTGGGGCAGCCGGCCGTGGGGCGACAACTCGTTCTCCCGGAAACCGTCCGCAGTGATCGGCGCCTCGATCGGGAACATCGGCACGGCGGTCGCCCAACAGCAGCTCCGGTCGGTGCTCGGCTACTGCGACTCTCCACAGATGAATTTCCCCGAGGGCTACATCCACTTCACCGAGGACCTGGTCACCGACGACGGCGAGGTCACCAACGACAACACCCGCGCCTTCCTCACCGACTACCTGGAGCGGTACGCCGAGTTCGTCACCCGCGTGCGCGCGGTGATCCCTCCCGACGAGGACTGAGGCTCACACCCTGGCCAACCGGTAGCGCATGAACGCCGGGGCGGCCAAGGCCGCGACGACGGTCAGGATGACGACCAGGAGACCGCCGCCGGCGGCTGTGGTCGCCGTACCCGCCATCGCGGCGGCGCCACCGTGGGCCACGTCCGCGATCCGGGGGCCACCGGCGACCACCACGATGAAGACGCCCTGCAGCCGGCCGCGAACCTTGTCGGAGGCGGCGCTCTGGAGCATGCTCTGACGGAAGGCCGCCGAGACCATGTCGGCTGCGCCTCCGACCATCAGCATCGCGACGGCGAAGCCCAACACGATGCCGCCACTGCCGTTCGCGAACCCGACGGCGATCCCGAAACCGAGGATCGCCATCCCCCACACGAGGATCGCGATCACCACGGCCAGCCCCTGACGCTCGATCCGGGAGACCCAGCCGGAGAAGATCCCGCCGAGCACTGCTCCGGCAGGGATCGCGGCGAAGAGCAGCGCGAAGGCGATCCCGCCCTCGCTGGGTCCGCCGAAGTCGGAGGCCGCCATCTCCGGGAAGAGGGCGCGGGGCATCCCGAAGACCATCGCGATGATGTCGACGACGAAGGACATCATCAGCACCTTGTGGCCCTTGAGATAGAGCAGACCGTCGATCACCGACCGCAACCCCGGGGTCCGGGTGACGCCCTCGATCGGCAGCCGGGGCAGGCCGACCACGGCGAACAGCGTGGCGAAGAGCGTGATCGTGTCGACCAGGTAGAGCACCGCGAAGCCGAGCACCGGGATCAGGGCCCCGCCCACCAGCGGACCGGCGATCGCACCGGCCATGAAGACGGTCATGTTCAACGAGTTCGCTGCGGGGAGCAGGCGTGCCGGGACGATCTTGGGCAGGATCGCGCTGCGCGTGGGCTGGTTGACCGCGAAGAAGGCCTGCTGGACCGAGAAGAGACCGAGCAAGAGCCAGACGTTCTCGTTGCCCATCGCCGCCAGGGCCCAGAAGCCGGCACTGGTCGCGATCAGGCCGACCGTCGTACACATCAACAGCGTGCGGCGATCCATCGCGTCGGCGAGCGCCCCGCCCCAGAGCCCGAAGACCACCAGCGGGACGAGGCCGAAGACACCGGTGAGGCCGACGTACGCTGAGGAGCCGGTGATCGCGTAGATCTGGGCGGGTACGGCGACCACGGTGAGCTGGGCGCCGATGACCGTGATGATGTTGGCGAGCCAGAGCCGACGGAAGTGCACGTTGCGCAGCGGTCTCGTGTCCGCGACCAGGCCCTTGATCACGAGGAATGAGGCTACTCCCGGGGTCCGGACCTGGGCGGCGCCCACTAGCATCGGGCTGGTGACCAAGCCACCCCCCGATGTCTCCCCCTCGCGCGCCGCAATCGACCCCGACGAGCTGGCGACCGCGGTGAAGGTGCTCCACGAGCTGCACGAGCTGCCCGACGACCACCCTGACGTGAGGACGGTCAAGCACGCCGCCTCCCACATGTACAAGGCGCTCAAGCAGACGCGGCGGCTGCGCAAGCGGGAGGCCGAGGCGGCTGCGGACCGGGCGGTCACCGAGGCGACCGCGACCGGGTCGCGGATCCGGATCGACGACGAGACCAGGGGCATCCCGCTGGTCTCCTCGGCCCCGGGTGCCTTCGCGGGAGAGCTGATCAACCCGCGCGGCTGCTACATCTGCAAGCGCGACTACACACTGGTCGATGCGTTCTACCACTGGCTCTGCCCGGAGTGCGCGGCATACTCCCACACCAAGCGGGACCAGCGCACCGACCTCACCGGGAAGCGTGCACTACTCACTGGGGGCCGGGCGAAGATCGGGATGTACATCGCCCTGCGACTGCTCCGCGACGGCGCGCACACCACGATCACGACCCGCTTCCCGAAGGACGCCGTGCGCCGGTTCTCCTCGCTCGAGGACAGCGGCGAGTGGCTGCATCGGCTCAAGGTCGTCGGGATCGATCTGCGCGACCCGACCCAGGTGGTCTCGTTGACCGAGGACGTGGCCGCTGCGGGGCCGTTGGACATCCTGATCAACAACGCCTGCCAGACTGTACGACGCTCGCCGGGCGCCTACAGCCAGTTGATCGAGATGGAGTCCGCACCGTTGCCGGATGACCGGGAGTTGCCCGAGATGCTCTCGTTCGACCGGATCTCCGAGGCGCACCCGGCTGCGATCGCCGGAGCCCTGACCCGCGACGCCGTCGCCCACCACGAGGGTGAGTCGCTCGAGCACGCCCGGGCTGCCTCGCTCACCGCCCTCGCCCTCTCCGCAGGCAACGCTTCGCTCGAGACCCACCTGGCCGGGACTGCCGTCGACGCCGGAGGCCTGCTGCCCGACTCCCAGACCAACAACTCCTGGACCCAGGTGGTTGACGAGGTCGACCCACTGGAGCTGCTCGAGGTGCAGTTCTGCAACTCGATCGCCCCGTTCCTGCTGGTCTCCCGGCTGCGGCCGGCGATGCGCGCCGCCGTACAAGCCGGGGCGCACCGGGCCTACGTCGTCAACGTCTCCGCGATGGAGGGGCAGTTCTCCCGCCGATACAAGGGCGCTGGGCATCCACACACCAACATGGCCAAGGCCTCGCTGAACATGATGACGCGCACCAGCGCCGGTGAGATGTTCGAGTCCGACCAGATCCTGATGACCGCCGTGGACACCGGCTGGATCACCGACGAACGACCCCACCAGGACAAGCTCCGGATCGCTGCCGAGGGGTGGCACGCCCCACTCGACCTGGTCGACGGCGCCGCCCGGGTCTACGACCCGATCGTGATGGGCGAGGCCGGCGAGGACATCTACGGCTGCTTCGTGAAGGACTTCAAGCCCAGCCCCTGGTGAGCCGCTCGCTCCGAGCGAGCCGACGCCTTACCCCGTTCGATCCAGATTCTGGAGACGCCCCGCCGGAATGCGCCTATGGTGCTTTGGTGAAGTCGATCCTCGCGGCGTTGGTCCTTGTCCCGACAGCTCTGGTTGCCCAGCCGGTGGCAGCCTCGCCGGCCGCCGTCACGGCGCCAGCCCCTGCTCCGGTCCACAATCTCTCGATCACCGGCCCAGGGGTGGGCACCTATCCCGCCTTCGACGCCTCGGTGGAGCGATACGGCATCACCAGCACCGAGGGCAGCAACGGAGTCGTGAGGGTCGCCGCAACCACGAGCGACCGGGCCGGCAAAGTCTTCATCGACGGCCGTCTCGCGCCGTCCGGGAAGCGGACCATCCGTGGGCTCAAGCCCAACGACGAGGTCTCGGTGATCATCAAGGATACGTCGGGGACCGCAGAGCACTCCGCCATCTACCTCCCGCCTGGTTTCCCGACCTTGGAGCGCACCACGCCCGAGGGTCCTGCTCTCGAACCCGGCCTCGTCCTGCTGACCTTGAGCACCTTTGCGAACAAAGGCGCGGCGCCCTTCTACGAGACCGCCGTGGACCGTAACGGCGTCCCGGTGTGGGCCCGCAGGACCTCGGAGTCCTCGATCGACTTCAAAAAACAGCCCAATGGCAAGTTCTCAGCGTCGCGAAACGAAGCGGCCCAGAACCCTGCCGACGGCGCACCCGTGGTGGAGCTCGACAGCACCCTCGAACCGACCGGTCGCACGTTCAAGACGGTCGACGGACTGGTCAACACCGACAACCACGACTCAATCGTCTATCCCGACGGCCGCGCGATCCTGCTCGGGTATGAACCCAACCAGGACACTGGCCTGACCGATGCGGTCGTCCAGGAGATCAACCCCGACGGCACGGAAGCATTCCGCTGGGACAGCTCCGACTTCGCTGACGAGTCCGTCGCGCCGCCCGGGAATCCCGACTACGCCCACGTCAACTCGGTCGTGGTGATGGCCGATGGCGACCTGCTGGTCTCGTTTCGGCACCTGAGCTCGGTCTACAAGATCGCCCGGACCGCGCACGACGGTTTCAAGGAGGGAGAAGTGATCTGGAAGCTGGGCGGGCGCGACAGCGACTTCACCTTCGTGGAGGACGAGTCCGGTGGACCGTGCGCGCAGCACACCGCGAGTGAAACACCTGCAGGCAACATCCTGATCTTCAGCAACGGCGCGGGTGGGGTTGGGCCGAACTTCTGTGTCGACCAGGACGACCCCAACGGCCCCACCCACTCACGCACCAAGACGTTCATCACCGAGTACGACATCACCTCGGTCGAGGGCGAGGCAAAGGCGGTCCGCAACTACTCCGAGAACACCTTCGCCCTTTTTGCGGGAGGCACCGAGATGCTCCCTGGCGGCAACCTCCTGATCGGTTGGGCAGCGGCCCGCGAGTCAGTGGCCACCGAGTTGAGCCCCACCAACGACGTGCTGTGGAGTCTCCGCGACGCTGCTCCGGAGGACCGCAAGTTCACGTACCGCGCACACATCGCCACAGTCCCCGACGTGATCGACCCGAAAGTGACGCTCCCGGTCAAGAACGGCGCGACATACGAGTTCGGTCAGGTCGTGCGGCCGGCGTACTCCTGCACCGACCGTGGTGGTTCAAGCCTCAAGGAGTGCAAGACCACCGGCATTCTCGGCAACAGGCTGAACACCTCGAAGTCCGGACGACGGACCGTGTCCGTCACGGCCGAGGACGGCCACGGAAACACCACGACCGAGTCCCGCAGCTACACCGTGGGGCCCGCACACCGGCCCGATGCGATGATCCGGCGCGGCAACGCCCAGAGGTATGCGGGCGTGAACGTCTACGGGCCGCCCACGCGTCAGCGGGTGAACCACGCGATCTGGAACGCTAGGAGGTCCAAGACCGCGATCATCCGCATCCGCAACCGCGGAGAGGTCGCCGAGCGCTTCCGGATCCGCGGGCTCCGGGGCGGTCCCCGCTTCCGGGTGGCCTACTTCCACGGCGCCAAGAACCTCACCCGCCCCGTCCTTCGCGGCAAGATGCGGACTCCGCGCCTCAAGCCCGGCAGGAACTGGTACCTGCGGATCAAGGTGACCCGCACATTCAGGGCGAGGCGAGGCAACTCGACTGTGTTCAACGTGCGCACCACCTCGGTCGGCAACCGGGCATGGGACACCGTCGCACTGAAGGTCAGGGCCCGCTGAGCCGCGGAGTTCGACGTGCTTTGCGATGGTTGTAGTCGCTGTCGGTTCTTCACAATCGCGGATGTAGACCAGCCGAGGTGGCCTCAGAGCTCGATGGCCCCGAAGCGGGCTTGGTCGGCGCCGGTGGCCTGCGCCCAGTAGCGGTCGCCGTAGGACCAGTGCCACCACTCGGTCGCGTAGTTCACGAACCCGGCACGCTCCAGGGCCTCGGACAGGGTCTTGCGCAGCGCCCGGGCCTCCCCCGTCACGTCCGGGTGATGGGTGTAGATCCGCCCGTCGGTCTCCTCGGGGGTGGCATTGACCGGCGTGCCGAGATCGAGCTCGACACCATCGTCGGAGAAGAGGGTGACATCGACCGCGGCACCGGCGCAGTGCGGCGCCACCTCGGGCGGGGAGATGTAGCGCGAGGCAAGGCGGTGCACCTCGTCCTCGGTCAGGGACCCGTCCGTGGCCCGCAGCTCGCCGCAGTACTCCTCGAAGTACTCCACCTGGAGCTTCGGCGGACGATAGCCCTCGACGAGCACCAGCCGCAGGCCGTCCGGCAGGAGCGACGATGCCTCGAGCAGGCGCTCGAGGACCGGTTCCCGCA
>JAKDNC010000145.1 GCA_030452025.1 Nocardioides sp.
AGGCCGAGACCGAGGAACTGCGCGTGGGCTCGGCGCTCGATGCTGGCTGCGGGACGGGGGCCGAGGCGATCTGGCTGGCCCAGCGGGGATGGCAGGTCATGGGCGCCGACATCTCTCGTGCCGCCCTGGCCAGCGCGGCGGCCCGGGCTGAGGCTGCGGGACTGACGGACCGGGTCGAATGGGTCCAGGCGGACCTGACGGCCTGGTCTCCGGGCCGTACCTGGGATCTGGTGACCACCCACTATGCCCACGCCGAGACCGGTCAGCTCGCTTTCTACCGCCACATCTCCTCCTGGGTCGCTCCAGGCGGCACTCTGCTGATCGTCGGCCACCTGCACAGCCAGCCAGCCGGAGGGCCCAGCAGCCACCACGACGCAGACCATGATGGCGGCCCGTCGGGTCATCGGGACCATCCCGAGCACGCCACCGCCACGACCGTCAGCATCACCGGCTTGTTCGCCGGGCCGCACTGGCAGGTGGAGTCCTGTCATGAGAACACCCGCACCGTCGCGCCGGGCGGCGTCCGAGTGGAGTTGAACGACGTCGTCGTCCGGCTCCGCCGCACCTGACGTCCGCGCTCCGCCCTTTCTCCACCCGCCCTTTCTCCACCTACCTCTTCTTCACTGTGCCGGGTCGCCGTGTGGCCTGGCTGTGCTGACCTCACGATCTTGAACGGAACAGCTCCATGTCTTCATCTACTCATCCTCCTGCGGCTCCGGACGCCGCGGTGATCACCGACCCGCGGCAGCGTCGCGCGATCTTGTGGGCGGTCTGTATCGCGCTGATGGCGGTCGTCGCCTCGGTGTCCGGGCTGAATGTGGCCCAGCCACAGTTGGCCGAGACCTTCGACGCCTCCCAGGGCGAGGTGTTGTGGATCATCAACACCTACACCCTGACCCTCGCCGCGTTGCTGCTTCCGCTGGGTGCCGCCGGGGACAGGTGGGGCCGCAAGCCCGTCCTGCTCGTGGGTCTGGCCGTGTTCGGGATCGCCAACATCTCCGCCGCAGTTGCGCCGACCGCGGAGATCATGCTGGGCGCCCGTTTGCTGAGCGGTGTGGGTGCAGCGATGATCATGCCGGTCACCCTGTCGGTGATCACCTCCTCCTTCCCCGACGGGGAACGGTCCAAGGCGATCGGCATGTGGACCGCGGTCGCCGGCGGCGGCGGGATCCTGGGCATGTACCTGTCCGCGCTGCTGGTCGACGTCGCATCCTGGCGCTGGCTGTTCGCGCTGCCGATCGTGCTCACGGCCGCCTCGATCCTGATCGGGATGCGCTCCGTGCCCAACTCCCGCGAGCACGCACCGGGGCGGTTCGACCTGCTCGGCGCCGTCGCATCGATCCTCGCCGCAGTCGGATTCACCTACGCACTGCACGAGGCACCCGCCCACGGATGGGGCGACCCGATGATCGTCGCCACCCTGACGGTGGCCGTGGCCGCGACGGTCGGCTTCGTGCTGTGGGAACTGCGGCAGGAGAACCCGCTGCTGGACGTGCGCCACTTCCGCACCCGCGGGCTGTCGTCGGGCTCGACCCTGCTGCTGGTGCTGTTCGGTGTCCAAGGTGGCGTCGCGCTCGTGCTGTACCCGTACTTCCAGGTCGTGCTCGGCTGGAGCGGCCTGCAGTCGACCCTCGGCTTGATGCCGATGGCGCTGCTGATGATGGTCGCCTCGGGGCTGGCGCCCAAGCTCGCCGCACGCGTCGGCGTACGAGCCGCGATGCTCACCGGCCTGAGCATCGCCACCGGTGGCCTGGCGCTGCTGGCTGGACTTGTCTCGACCGAGGGCGGCTACCTCAGCGTGCTGCCCGGCCTGATCGCCATGGGCCTCGGCGCGGGCCTGGCCATGACCCCCTCGACGGAGGCGATCACCTCTGCGCTGCCCCGCCAGCAGCAAGGTGTGGCTTCCGCACTCAACGACCTGACCCGCGAACTCGGCGCCGCACTCGGTATCGCCATGCTCGGCGGGCTCTTGACCGCCGGCTACCAAAGCGCCATCGGCAGCCGTCTCGACGGCGTGCCCGCAGAGCTAGCCAACGCCGCCAGCGAGGGTGTGGCCAACGCCAACGCAGTCAGCCAGAACGCAGGCAGCTACGCCGACCAGATCACCGCCGCGGCTGACGAGTCGTTCATCATCGGCTGGCAACAAGCCATGTGGGTCGGCGTGATTGTCATGGCCGCGCTGATCCTGTTCATCGCGATCCGCGGACCCCGCGCCACCGATGTCGCAGCACCTGCCGATGACCCGGCCCAAGATTCGGCAGATGGTCCTGTCCAGGAGCCGGACGACCAGTCCCGGGCTGCCACCGAGGACGACGGTGCGGAGGCGCTCTCGCGATGACTACCCCCAACACTGACCGGCTCGGTGTGGAAGTGTGGACCGACCCGCAGTGCATCTGGTGCTACATCACCCACCCCCGGCTCGATGCTGCAATCGCTGCCCACGGTGGTGAGATGGACGTGGTCTACCGCTCCTTCCACCTCCACCCCGAAGCTCGCGTCGAGATCGATCGTGATGAGCACATTCGGGCACACAGCAGCCAGATGAGCGCCGCGGATCGGGACCGGATCATCGCCCAGCTCACCGACCTCGCCGCCGCTGAAGGGCTCGACCACCGGCCAGACCTGGTTCAGCCGACCAACTCCGCCCTGGCACTCGAACTCCTCCACCACGCCGACACACGCGGCCAACGCGACGTCCTGACCCGCCGACTGGCACGCGCTGGAGCGCTCGCTCCTGCGGTGGCACTTCCGTGGCATGGCCGGCTCCGGTGGCTGAGCACTCGCGGCGCGAAGTGCTGGCGATCTGGTACGCCGAGCAGGCGGGCTCACGCTCCCGCTGGTTCCACCGCTACCAGGTATACGGCGAACCCGGTGGGAACCAGAGCCTCGACTACTTCTTCTGGGCCATCACCGAGGACTCGTCGATCACCGTCGTCGACACCGGTATCTCACCTGAGGCGGCGGCGCAGCGAGGCATCGCAGTACGCGCGGATCCACGCGAGGACCTGCGCCGGGTCGGCTTGGATCCCGACGCGGTGACGACGGTCGTCCTGACCCACTACCACTACGACCACATCGGCAGCATCGGCCTGTTCCCCGACGCCGAGATCGTCCTCGACGAGGCCGAGCACAGGTTCTGGACCGGGGAGGGTCGGCGTCGAACCCTGTTCTCGGCGTCCACCGACATCCGCGCCCTCGACGAGATAGTCCGCGCGAACGACGACCACCGGGTCCGGCTCATGGGCGTCGAGGGCACGGTGTCTGCCGGCATCAGGACGACCCGCGTTCCCGGCCACACGCCGGGTCAAAGCATCGTGACCGTCGACACCGACGCCGGTGCGGTCGTCCTGGCCTCCGACGCCGCGCACCTGTACGAAGAGCTCGAACGCGACCGCCCCTTCGCGATCTTCAACGACCTCATGGGCGTGTACACCGGCTACGACCGCCTACGGGCCTTGGCAGGGCTCGACGACCACATCGTCGTCCCGGGCCACGACCCCGAGGTCATGCGCCGTTTCGAGCCGCTCAGCGGCGACGCCCGCGACTAGGGAGTACGGATCCGGTAATGCTCAGCATTTTTCCACAGCTCGACCCAGCCCTGACAGTTGTCCACAAGCCCGTCGTGATGTCCCACGTCAGGTAGTTGGCAAAGTATTGATGGTTTGGCATGTCGGGATGGAGTTGTCGCCAACGACATCGACCAGCGGTCTCCGCGCCGAGATTCGGGCGGGAGTGGCTGTTGGATTCGAGTCAGTGATGAGGGCCGGGCGATCGATGATGATCGGGTTGGTTCTTTGATCGCGGAGGTTTGGCGGCCTGGCCTTCTCCGGGTTTCCCGGCCCACCGCTTCGAGCGCGCCCATGACCCGTCGCGGATCGATCTGGTGGTCGTCGGGCGTTCAGGAAGCGGCGGCGACCCGTGGACCGAGCAGCGGCTCACCTTCACGGGCCTGCGCCGTACTCAGCTCCGTGACGTCGAGCTGCGACATCCGCTGGGGCTCGGTGATGCGGGCGAGCTAGCGCGCGTCACCGGCGTCGAAGGCGATGCTGAGGACGCCGCAGCTTCGCTGGCATGACCCAGATCAGGTTCAGCGGTCGGCGCACCTGCCCTCTCAGTCCGTGACTCTCCAGGCTCCCGCGCACCGTGGAGGCTACAGCCTCTGCTAGCCTCGCCCCGTACTGGCACGGGGTGCCCCGCTACGGCGGAGCTGAGATAAGACCCGCGAACCTGATGCAGTTAGCACTGACGAAGGGATGTCATGGCGTGAGCCATACTCTGTCCACCGACCGATTCACCGATGCCTTGTGGGACTCGACCGAGATCCTGCGTGCCGAGATCGAGCGGCTCGAGTTCCTCGAGCAGCTCGGTTCCGGGACGCTGCCACTTGACGTCTTCGCCTACTACCTGGAGCAGGACGCGCTGTATCTCGCGGGCTACTCCAAGGCGCTGGCGCTGCTGGCGTCGCGCGCCCCTGATCCGGCGACCGCAGCGTTCTGGGCCAGCTCGGCGCACACCGCGGCCGTCGTGGAGACGGGGCTGCACAGCGGCATCCTCGCAACGATCGAGCCCAGTGGCGAGGGCGGCGAGCACTCGCCGACGTGCCTGGGCTACGTCTCCTACCTCATCGCCACCGCCGCCACCGCGCCATATCCCGTCGCGGCCGCCGCGATCCTGCCGTGTTTCTGGATCTACGCGGACGTCGGCGCCCGGCTCGCTCGCGAGGCAGCCGACGTGCTGTCTATCGATCCCGAGCACCCGTATGCCCAGTGGGTCGCGACCTATGAGGATGAGGAGTTCCAAAGCTCGGTGCGCACGGCGCGCGAGCTCATCGACGTCGCGGCCGCCGGTGCCACCGAAGGCGAGCGCGCCGAGATGTCGCATGCCTTCGGCATCGCCACCCGCTATGAGCTGTTGTTCTGGGACACCGCGCTCAACAGGCGGCCCTGGCCCGCCCTCGCCACGATCGAGGGTGCGTCCTGATGGCCCGCGTGGCCCGCGCGCTGTCCGCCGCCCTGGCCATGGTCCTTTTCACGTCCGCCTGCGCTGGCGGGGGCTCGGACGAGAGCACGATCCGCTTCGCCCTCGACTGGACGCCCAACACCAACCACACGGGTCTGTACGTCGCGATCGAGAACGGCTACTTCGAGGACGCCGGGCTCGAGGTCGAGATCCTGCCGTATAACGACACCTTGCCCGACCAGTTGATCGACGCCGGCAACGCCGAGTTCGGTATCAGCTTCCACGACTCGACGACCATGGCGCAGACCACCGGCGCCGATGTCATCAGCGTCATGGCGCCGCTCCAGCACTGGGCCACCGCGGTCGGTGTACGCGACGACGACGACTCGATCACCGGTCCCGCGGATCTCGACGGCCTCACCTACGCCGGCTTCGGGGCACCGTACGAGGAACCGGTCCTGCGCGAAGTCATCCGCAACGACGGTGGCACCGGCAAGTTCACGACGGTCACCCTCGGCACCTCGGCGTACGAGGCACTCTACGGCGGCGATGCCGACTTCACGATCCCGTTCTTCGCCTGGGAGGGCATCGAGGCCGAGCGCCGTGGCACGCCGATGAAGTACTTCCAGTACACCGACTTCGGGTTCCCCGACGCCTACGCCGTCGTGGTCGACGCCAACCGCAGCTGGTTGGACGACAATCCCGAGGCTGCCCGAGCGTTCGTGCAGGCACTGCAGCGAGGCTATGAGTTCGCGATCGAGAACCCGCGTGAGGCCGCCCAGATCCTGATCGATGCCAATCCCGGAGCGTTCAGCGACGAGGAGCTGGTCGTTGAGAGCCAACAGATGCTGTCAGCCGACTACATGCGGGCGGCCGACGGGACGGTCGGGACCTTTACCCTCGAGCAGTGGGCCGGCTACGGCACCTTCCTGTTCGACAAGGGCATCCTGGCCGATGCCGATGGTGAGCCGCTGACGATCGAGCCCGACTGGACGCAGTTCTTCACCAACGACTACCTGCGTCAAGACTGAGACCGTGGCCGGCCGAAGGTCGCTCGCGCCCTCCTCACAGGTGAGCTTCCCGCGAGCCCGCACCTCACTCGCCCGCACCTCACTCGCCCGCACAGTGCTTCCGCCCCTCGCCGCTCTGCTGGTGCTGTTGATCGGCTGGCAGCTGTACGTCATGCTCTCGGCCGTCGAGCCCCGGATACTGCCTTCACCGCTGCGGGTGGTCGAACAGGGCTGGCGGCAGCGCGAGATCATCGCCGACCACGCCCTCGCGACGCTCACGGTGACTCTGATCGGCTTCGGCATCTCGCTGGTGGTGGCCTGGGTGCTGGCGATCTGGATCGACTTCGTCCCGGGCCTGCGCACAGCGGTGCTGCCGTTGCTGGTCGCCTCCCAGACGCTGCCGATCATCGCGATCGCTCCGCTGATGATCCTGTGGTTCGGATTCGGCCTGCTACCGAAGGTCCTCGTCATCGTGCTGGTGACGTTCTTCCCGATCGCGCTCGGCCTGATCGAAGGATTCTCGGCCGCCGGCCCAAGGGCCGGGGCGTTGCTTCGGGCCATGGGTGCCTCGCGATGGCAGCAGTTCCGCTATGTGCGACTGCCGGCGGCGCTACCCCGGTTCTTCACCGCCTTGCGCATCGGCATCACCTACGCCGTGGTGGGCGCGATCTTCGCCGAGTACGTCGGCGCGGTGGAGGGTCTCGGCATCTACATGAGCCTGCAGAAGAACTCCTTCCGCACCGATCTCGTGCTAGCGGCCGTCGCGGTCACCGCCGCATTGAGCGTCAGCCTGTTCCTTGTCACCTACCTGGTCGAGCGTCTCGTGGTGCCGTGGAACAGAGCGGGGGCGGGTCGTGGCTGAGGAACACGTGCGGCTCGACGACCTACGGCTGGCGTTCCCCACACCGGCCGGTCCGCTGCCGGTTCTCGACGGCGTGTCGGCGACGATCGGCCGTGGCGAGTTCGTATCGATCATCGGACCGAGCGGTTGCGGCAAGAGCACCCTGTTCAACAGCATGGCCGGCCTGCTGCAACCCGACACCGGCCGGCTGCTGATCGACGACATCGACAGGACCAGCAGCACCGCGCACTGCGGCTACATGCCGCAGCAGGATCTTCTGTTCCCCTGGCGCACGATCGCGCAGAACGCCGCCCTCGGCCTAGAGGTGCAGGGCGTGCCCCGGCGCGAAGCCCGGCAGCGAGCCCGAGACCTGCTGCCGGAGTTCGGCCTCGGCGGCTTCGAGGACGCCCGCCCGTCCGAGCTTTCCGGTGGCATGCGCCTGCGCGTGGCTCTGGCCCGGACTGTCCTGCAGGAGCGCGATGTGCTGCTACTCGACGAGCCGCTCGGCGCGCTCGACGCACTGACCCGCACTGAAATGCAGGACTGGCTGCAGCGGGTCTGGTCGCGCCACCGACGGACCGTCATCATGGTCACACACGATGTCCGCGAGGCCACCTACCTGTCGGACCGCATCCTAGTGCTGGGCCCCCGACCCACCCGGATTGTCAAGGACGTGACGGTCCGGCTGGCGCGTCCTCGTACGATCGACACCCTCACCGATCCGGAGTTCCTGCGAGTCGAGGCCCTGCTGCTGCGCGAGCTGCGCGGCGACGGCTCAGCCGGACCGCGGGCGTCGAACTCGCCGGCAACTACCTGAGTCGTCTGACGTTATTGACCCAGCTCACGAGGAAATCCGTACCGAACTTGTGGCCCGGGTTCGTGGCTGGCATGAGCGCGAGAGGTACGGAAAGCGGGTCGTCTGAACCTGTTGGCGACATATACGTCGACATATACGTTGCGCCGTGGTCGCAGCAGCCACCAATCGTCTGGGTACTCGGAACATCTCAGTCGGCCGCAGGCTTGGCTGCGATGCTCGGACTGCCGGCCGCGTTCGCGCATCACTTCGGTCGCGGCGACGCCGCGACAGCCTTCGAGTACTAAAGGGCAAACTTCAAGCCGTCCGCGACGCTCGAGCGGGCGTTGGTTACCGCCGGCAGCGAGGGGTTCTCAGCACTGAC
>JAKDNC010000146.1 GCA_030452025.1 Nocardioides sp.
CTCCGTCCGGGAACGTCTGGTCGGCTGCTGGCGGCGGCGTAGCCCCCCCTTCGCCGCGCATCAGGCGGTCAAGCGGATCGTGGCGAAGGGGAGTGGGGCGCAGCCCTCAGAAGTACCAGGGGAAGGGCGACCAGTCCGGCTCGCGCTTGTCGAGGAACTGGTCGCGTCCCTCGACCGCCTCGTCGGTCATGTACGCCAACCGGGTGGTCTCTCCGGCGAAGAGCTGCTGACCGACCAGGCCGTCGTCGATCAGGTTGAAGGAGTACTTCAGCATCCGCTGCGCGGTCGGCGACTTGGCGTTGATCTTGCGGCCCCACTCGAGTGCTTCCTTCTCGAGGCCGGCGTGGTCGACGACACGGTTCACCGCACCCATCTGGTGCATCTGCTCGGCGTCGTACTCATCGCCCAGGAAGACGATCTCGCGGGCGAACTTCTGGCCGACCTGACGGGCGCGGTACGCCGACCCGAAGCCCCCGTCGAACGAGCCGACGTCGGCGTCGGTCTGCTTGAAACGCCCGTGCTCGCGGGAGGCGAGGGTCAGGTCGCACACCGCGTGCAACGAGTGTCCACCACCGGCCGCCCAGCCGTTGACCACGCAGATGACGACCTTCGGCATGAATCGGATCAGCCGCTGCACCTCGAGGATGTGCAGCCGACCCAGCTTCGCCTTGTCGATCGGGCTGGGCTCCTCCGCACCGGTGTCGGAGTTGCCCGCGTCGCCGGCCTCGTACTGATAGCCGGCGCGTCCCCGAATCCGCTGGTCACCGCCGGTGCAGAAGGCCCACTTGTCGTTCTTCTCGCTCGGGCCGTTGCCGGTGAGCAGCACACAGCCGACGTCGGCCGAGGTGCGCGCGTGCTCCATCACCGTGAGCAGCTCGTCAACCGTGTGCGGCCGGAAGGCGTTGAGCACGTCAGGTCGGTCGAAGGCGATCCGGACGGTGCCGTGCTCCCTCGCCCGGTGGTAGGTCAGGTCCGTCAGTTCCTCGAAGCCCGGGACCACGTCCCAGGCCGCAGGGTCAAAGGTCTCGGAGACTCCGTCGATCGCGCTCATGGGCGCAGGCTATCGCCAAGGCCCAGTCAGTTGACCGTGACGTCCGTGACCTCACAGGTCAGGCCCTTGCCCTTGAGCTCGTCGGTGACCTGGGTCGGCGCCTCCGAGGTGGCACTCTCACCCGGGGCGATGTCCCCGGTGGTCCCGTTCGGCTCGGCCACGGTCTTGCCCGCGGCATCCTTCACTTCCAGATTGAGCACGTAGGAGTGGACCTCACTGGACTCGTTGGTGACCTCGATATGCGCGGAGAACATGAGACCGGTGCCCTTCTCCCGAGCACACTTGGTGACCTTCGTGGAGGCCCCCTCCTCACCACCCGCCGCCTCGGGTGAGTCCTGGTCCTGTGCAACCGAGGACTTGTCGTCGCTGGACTTGTCGCTCTCGTCGTCCGAGCCGCAGCCGCCGAAGAAGGACAGGCCCATGAGGACGACGGGCAGGATCATCAAGGACTTCTTGAGGTTCATTCGATGCCTTTCAGCAACCGGCTCGTCGAGTGCCAGCCGGGTCGCGGGGAACGGTACATCGCCCTTGGCCCCTGGAATGACGTGCCCTCACGTGGTGTTCTTGTGAGCATGACACTTCAAGGCGAGTACGAGCCCAGTGCGGCCGAATGGGTCCGCAACCAGGTCGCGGCCTATGAGGCCTCCGGCGGCAGGGAGGCCAACACGGTGATGGATCGCCCGATCGTGGTGATCACCTCACGTGGCCACAATTCCGGCAAGCTCCGCAAGAACCCGGTGATGCGGGTCGAGCACGACGGGGTCTACGCCGCGGTGGCCTCCATGGGCGGCGCACCGGAGCACCCGGAGTGGTTCCACAACTTCACCGCCGACCCGCATGTCGACCTCCAGGACGGTCCCGAGCCACACGAGTACGTCGCCCGGATCGCCACCGAGGAGGAGCGTGAGCAGTGGTGGCCCCGCGCGGTGGAAGCGTTCCCGCCGTACGCGGAGTACGAGCAGAAGACGGACCGCAGGATCCCCGTCTTCCTCCTCGAACGCGCCTGATCTGTCCCGAAGCGCTCCGTGATCAACGGATGGACGTGCACAAGTGCTGAAATCGGTCGCAGAACTGGCGATTCGACGATGTGTGCCCGTTCGTTCGTAGATGGAACCTGCCCAGATTCAACCCACGGGCGTGTTGCAGACGAGCAGGAACCGTCCCTCGGTGAAGACGGGCGGCTGACCCGCCCGGTGCAGTTCGAGGAGCGGTCCGGCGTACCGCTCGACGGTGAAGTCGTCAGGAAGCTCCCATGGCATCCACCGAAGGAACGACACCAGCGTGTCCACGTCGGCGAACCGGATCGGGCCGAACCACTCCGCGGCGCGCTCCACCACGAGTCCGGCCGCCTCGGCCTCGGCGCGGAAGTGGGCCAGCGTCACCTCGGGGTGATGTGAGGAGTCATTGAAGACGGCACGAAGGTCCTCCATGTTGCGTCCGTCGACCTGCTGGGTAATGACGCGACCACCGGGTCGCAGGGTGCGGACGACCTCCGCGGGCGACCAGGACTCGTGCCGATCGAGAATCAGGTCGAACCGCCCGTCGGGATAGGGCATGGCATCGCCCGCCTCCGCGTCGTACGCCGACACCTCGATGCCCAGGTGTGCGAGCACCTCGCGAGCGACCGGCAGGTTCGGAGCCCAGCCTTCGGTGGCGTGGGTGTCGGCGGGGAGATGGCCGGCCAGTGAGAGCAGAAACTCACCGCCCCCGGTGCCGAGATCCACGAGCGACTCGGCGCTGCCCAGGGCTGCACGCGCCAGATCGTCATAGGACCAAGGTGGTTCACTGTCGGCAACCTTCTCGTCGAACTCGCTGAAGTCCCACCCTTCGGTCGGCGCTGCGAAGAGTCGCGCCCAACGGGCAATGAGTCGGCGGTCATCCATCTCCCCAGTCAAGCAGGGGTCGAGGCTCAGGATCGCGAGATCGAGACCGCGAGGCCGATCAGGTGGCTCAACCGGGCGAGCTCGGACTCGAGGATCTCGGGGCCGCCGCGTCGTCCCAACAAGACGATCTCGCCGTGGAGGAGGTGGGCCGCCGCAAGCACGGTGTTCTCGTCGGACGACGGGACGGCGGCCGCGCGGTCCACGTCGTGCCAGTCGCACGAATCGGGAGCGGCCGAGGTCGCGTGCACCACCTCGGCACCGCCGTCAGGAGTACGACGCACGCGCGCGGCCCAGTCGGCACGGAAGGTGTGCGGCAACAGATCAACCACCCGGTCCAGCGCCTCGGTGCGATGGACGGTGAGCTCCTCGACCGCCTCCAGATCCAGCATCAGGCTGCCCCCGGCGGCATACCGTGAGATCCACAGGACCTCGACTCCGTCGAGCGAGTTGCAGGCCGAGACGATGGAGTCAGGCATCGTCCCGGGCGCCATGTCCAGCAGGACGTCGTCGATCGCTGAGTCCTCCGTGTGCTCGACGAACTCGATCGCCTCGATGTCGCCGCCGGCTTCACCGATGGCCGTCGCCAAGCGCCCGAGGGAGCCGGGGACGTCCGGGAGGCGGACGCGGAGCAGGAATGGCATGACCTGACCTTATCCGTGCGGTGTTTCGGTGACATTGCCCGCGACCACATCGCCCGGGCCCGGGTCCGTCGGCTCAGAGGCCAAGGTCGCGACCGATGAGCTCCTTCATGATCTCGTTGGAACCGGCCCAGATCTTCGAGACGCGGGCGTCGCGCCACGCGCGGGCCACGCGGTACTCGTTCATGAAGCCGTAGCCACCGTGCAGCTGGACGCAGTGGTCGAGGATCTCGTTCTGGATCTGCGAGGACCACCACTTGGCCTTGGCCGCGTCGACGGCGGAGAGCTCGCCCTCGCTGTGGGCCGCCACGCACTGGTCGATGTATGCCTCGGTGACCTCGATCTGGGTGAACAGCTCTGCGAGCAGGAACTTGTTGTGCTGGAACGAGCCGATCCCCTGGCCGAACGCCTTGCGGTCCTTGGTGTACTGCAGCGTCTCGACCAGGATCTGCTTGGCGTGCGCGACGTTGGAGATCGCGCAGCCAAGGCGCTCCTGGGGCAGCTTCTGCATCATGTGGATGAAGCCGCCGTCGAGCTCGCCGACGATGTGGTCGTCGGTGAGGCGAATGTTGTCGAAGAAGAGCTCGGCGGTGTCGGACTCGTCCTGGCCGACCTTGTCGAGCTTGCGGCCGCGACTGAACCCCTCCGCGTCGGACGGGATCGCGAACAGGGTGATCCCGCGCGCCTTCCTTTCCGGGCTGGTGCGCACCGCGGTGAGGACCAAGTCGCTGGAGTAGCCGTTGGTGATGAAGGTCTTCGAGCCGTTGATGACCCAGTCGTCACCATCGCGGACCGCAGTGGTCTTCAGTGCGGCGAGGTCGGAGCCGCCGGAGGGCTCGGTCATGCCGATCGCGAGGAGGATCTCACCGGCGGCGACGCCGGGGAGCCACTTCTTCTTCTGCTCCTCGGTGCCGAGCTCGACGAGGTACGGCGCGGTGATGTCGGCGTGGATTCCCGTGCAGGCGCCGAGTGCCGCGTTGACCTTCGAGAGCTCCTCGAAGAGGACCGCGTTGAACCGGTAGTCCTCGGCGCCGGAGCCGCCGTACTCCTCGGGGATCGCCAGGCCGAGGAGTCCCTGGCGGCCGGCCCCGAGCCAGAACTCGCGCGGCAGCGCCTTGCCCTCCGCGTGGGACTCGACGTTCGGGAGGACCTCGCGCTCGAGGAACTCGCGCACCGAGGCACGGAATGATTCGTGGTCTTCGTCGTAGATGCTCCGCTTCATGACATACATCCTACTCGTGGGTAACTGGTTTCAGGCCAAGCGGTGCCGCAGTCCGGTCGCCCGCACCGCCCGGCGCTCGATGGCCTCCCGGACCACCTCCGGCGTGCCGATCACCCGCACCTTCGTCTCGGCTCGGGTGACCGCGGTGTAGAGCAGCTCGCGGGTCAACAGCCGGGCGCCCTCGTCGGGCAGGAGCACGCTGATCGACTTCGCCTGGCTGCCCTGCGACTTGTGGATCGTCATCGCATGCATCGTCTCGACGTCGTTGAGGCGACCGGGGGCGAACTCGAGGACCTCGGTCGCGCCCTGGATGAAGACCCGCAGCTCGCCGTCGCGGACGACGGTCACGCCGGTGTCGCCGTTGTGGATGCCGAGGCCGTAGTCGTTGGCGGTGACCAGCACCGGGCGCCCGGGATACCACTCGTCCCAGAGCGGATCACCGGTCTCCTCGGTGAGCCAAGCCTCGACCTGCCGGTTCCAGTGGCCTACGCCGTGGGGTCCCCGGCGGTGCGCGCAGAGCAGTCGATGCCCCTCGAGGAGCGCGAGTGCGGCCGCAGCATCTCCGGCGACGGCGGCTGCCCGCACGGCCAGGGCGGTGTGGATCATCTCGCTGCGCAGATCCTCCGGAGTCGTGGCAAACTGCACCTCGACTGAGCCGGAGCCGAGCACCTCCAGCGCCCGTTCGGCGTCTCCGGACCGGATCGCTGCGGCCAGGGCAATGATGTCCTGCTGGGACCGGTGGTTGGTCTCGAGCCGGGCCACCATCCCGTCGTCACCGCCGAGGCCCTCGACCAGGTCGGCGAGCACGGCGCCTGCATCGACGGAGGCGAGCTGGTCCCGGTCTCCGACCAGGACCAGCCGGGCGTCAGCACGGACCGCCTCGACCAGCCGGGCCATCATCGTCAAGGAGACCATCGACGTCTCGTCGACGATCACCACGTCATGGGGCAGCCGGTTGGTGCGGTGGTGGACGAATCGGGTTCCGTTGTCCCGACGGGTCCCGAGCAGCCGGTGGAGGGTCGATGCGGAGAGTCTCTCGAGGCGCGCACGGTCCGCGTCGGTGAAGCGCTCGGCGTCCGCCATCTCTTTGTGCACCGACTCCTGGAGCCGGGCGGCCGCCTTCCCGGTCGGTGCGGTGAGCGCTATCCGGAGCTCGCGACCCTCGGCTTCCGCCTGCTCGGCGAGCATCGCGAGGAGTCCTGCGATCGTCGTCGTCTTGCCAGTGCCGGGTCCACCGGTCAACACCGAGGTCCACCGGGAGACGACCAGGCGCGCGGCCTCTCGCTGCTCGACGTAGGCGTCTCCGGGAAAGAGTCGGTCCAGGGTCGCGTCGAGGACCGAACGGTCGAGCGCCGGGGGCGGCTGGGCGGCCCGCAGGGCGAGGTCGGCCACCACCTGGACCTCCTGACCGCGGTAGCGGTCGAGGTAGAGCAGCCCGAACTCCCAGCGGATGACCTCGGCGGCGAGCAGGGGCGAAGCTTCGAGCGCGGCCACCCAGTCGGCGGGCTCGGGCCAGGCCAGACCGGCCCCGGGGGCGAGCGACGCGGCATGGGCCAGGTCGAGGCAGACCGACCCGTGCCGCACCGCCCTGGTTGTCAGTGCGACCGCGAACAGCACTCGCTCGTCGGTCTCGCCGCCGAGTGCGCCGAGACGTCTGGCAACGTGCACGTCGGCCGCGGTCAGCACCCCGGCCTCGTTGAAGGCGGCGAGCAGTCCCTCAGCGCGGAGCGCAAGTCGACGGTCGTGGGGTCCGGTGGGTTCGAAGAGTTCGGTCATGCCGTCCCCTTCCCGCGCAGGTGCCCGTCCAGGCGCCCGTCGAGCAGGTCGCTGAGCTCCTCGACGAGCCGGACCGGCGGCTGCCAGGAGAAGACGCCGGCAGGGTGCCGGTCCCAGGTGGGTGTCTGCGGTCCGCACATGCCGCGGACGTAGAGGTAGAGAACGCCGCCCAGGTGGGTGGCGGGGTCGTAGCCGGGCAGTCGCCAGCGCAGGTAGCGGTGGAGGACGACGGCGTAGAGCAGCGCCTGCAGCGGATAATCGGACTGGCCCATCGCGCCGGCGAGCACTCCGGGTCGATAGTCCTGCGAGGTCAGCAGCTCGTCGAAGGCGCCGAGCCAGTTCGTCTTGTAGTCGACGACGAGAAAGGTCCCGCGCAGCCGAAGCACGACATCGATCGACCCGGTCAGGTAGCCGCGCAGGTCCTGCTCACCCAGCCGCGGGTCCGCCAGGGCGTCGGCGAACGGCAGCAGCGGGTCGTCCACGCCGAGATGGCGACGCAACAGCGGCGCAAGGTCACCGAGCCGGACCCGTTCGGTCGGGTAGCTGCTGTCGTCACCCCCGGCGAGCGGCAGCTCGAAGTCGAGCTCGCACAAGCGGTCGGCCCTCCCGATCGCGCGCAACGTCACGTCGCCGGCGAGCGGGCCGAGCGGGCTGTCGCACACCGCGACCAGCGCGTCGGCGAGGAGCCCGCGGGCGAGCTCGACGGGCCAGCGGACCACCTGTTCGTCGATCCGGGCGAGCATCTCGGCGCGCAGGTCCGGCGCCGCCGGGTCGGCCTCCTCGAGGACGCCGTGCACCAGGGAACCGAAGGTCGCTCCGACCGGCAGGTCGCTCATCGGCGAGGGCACCACCATGGCCTCCGGCCCGGGCCCTCCGGGCGCGACCACTGCGATCTCGGGCTCGTCGTCGCGGGGCACCTGCTCGGGCTCGCTGGAGACCTCCACGGTCGCCGGACGGCTCTCGGCCAACCTGGTCAGCGCCGAATAGGAGGTACGCCGCCAGGTGGTGTCCACGCTCCGGTCGAAGGTCCGCACGGACAGCGCGTCGTCGGGTCGCTCGAGGGCCCGGTCGGAGAGCTGCACCGCGATGGCGGGGGCCCAGACCGCGGCCCCCCTCCCCTGCCATCCGGTGAAGAAGCGCTGGGACTCGTCGTCGGACTTGAGTGGGGCGTTGTCGGGGACGGTTGCCTCCCCCGGGGCCCGTCCCATCAGGATCCGGTGGAAGGCGGAGGTCTTGGCATTGTTTCCCGGCGCCCACCAGGTGACGACCTGGGACTGGGCGCGAGTGATGGCGACGTAGAGCAGCCGCAAGGACTCTCCGGCGTCCTCGGAGTTGGCCAGGGCGACGTTGCGCCTCCAGTCGGAACCGCCCCGTCC
>JAKDNC010000147.1 GCA_030452025.1 Nocardioides sp.
AGTCGGGCGGCCGGACCGACGGTGAGGGTACGTCGGCGCGCGCCGAGGTCACCGCCACCGGCAAGCGACTGCTGGCCACTACGGTCCGGTCGGTCTCGACGGACCAACGCCCGACACCGTCGGTGGTCGTCGTCCAGGCGCTGCCGAAGGGCGATCGGGGGGAGCTCGCAGTCGAGGTCCTGACCGAGATCGGCGTCGAGACGATTGTGCCGTGGGCAGCGTCCCGATCGATCGCACAGTGGCGCGGCGAGCGCGCGGCCAAGTCCCATGCGAAGTGGTCGGCGACGGCTCGGGAGGCCGCCAAGCAGTCGCGTCGGAGCTGGTTCCCGACCGTCTCGCCGCTTGCTTCGACCGGCGACGTGGCTGCGCTCCTGCGCGATGCCGACGTGGCCGTCGTCCTGCACGAGGACGCCACGGTCCCCTTGTCCGCCGTACCGGTGCCCGCAGATGCGACGATTGTCGTGGTCGTGGGTCCCGAAGGTGGGATCAGCGCCGAGGAGCTCGCCATCTTCGCCGAGGCGAGTGGCCTGCCGGTCCGCCTGGGTCGGGAGGTCCTGCGCACCTCGACCGCCGGGGTGGCTGCCGTGGCAGCGGTCCTGGCCAACACACCACGTTGGTCCCGGAGCTGACCGGGATCCGACTCGGGACGATCCCCGATGTTCCAACCATGAGTTCTCGGGAATGCTGGAGGCATGACTCAGATGAAGCGACAGCTTCAGACACTGGTGCGCAAGGCCCTGCTGCGGGTGATGCCCACCCAGACCATCGACCTGTCCCGCCTGGACAAGGTCCCCGACAGCCTTGGCTGGCCGCTCAGGCGTGACGGGTTCGACCCGGGTGCCCGGATCGCCGAGACGCGGGCCGAGAACCCGGTGCACCACCTCACGAACCTGCTCGGGATGAATGTCTTTCTCGTCACCGGGATCGAGGAGGGACGAACCGTCCTCCAGGAGCCCCGCGCCTACAGCACCGACATCCGGCCCTACGTCGGCGAGAGCGGCGCCGCGGACGGTGACATCGGTGGCCTCGGCTTCACCGACCCTCCCGACCACACCCGGCTGCGGAAGCTGATCACGCCCGAGTTCACGATGCGGCGCCTTGCCCGGATCCGGCCGACGGTGACCCGAATCGTGGAGGAGCAGCTCGACGAGATAGAACGGCTGGGTGCCTCAGGGGATCCGGTGGACCTGGTCCCGACCTTCGGGTTCCCGATCCCGTTCCTGGTGATCTGCGAGCTGCTCGGCCTGCCCGACCATGACCGCGAGATCTTTCGCAAGCTCGGCAGCGCCCGCTTCGACGTCACCGGCGGCGGGCCCGGGACCATCGGCGCCATCTCCGACTCCCGCGAATTCCTCAAGGACGCCACCCGCCGCCAGCGCAGCGAGCCCGGCCCCGGGCTGATCGGCCAGATCATCCGTGAACACGGCGACGAGATCAGTGACTACGACCTGGCCGGCCTCGCCGACGGTGTCTTCAACGGTGGCATGGAGACCAGCGCGTCGATGCTCGCGATGGGCTCCGCGGTGCTGCTCGGCGACCCCAAGTCGTGGAAGCGGATCCGCACCGACGACGAGTCGGTCGACCCGATCGTAGAGGAGTTGCTGCGCTATCTCTCGGTCGTGCAGGTCGCGTTCCCGCGCTTCGCCAAGGAAGACGTGATGGTCGGCGACAAGCAGGTCCGCAAGGGCGACGTCGTCCTGGTCTCCCTGCCGGCGGTGAACCGCGACCCTGCCTTCGGCGATGCCCCGGACTCCTTCGATGGTGAGCGCGCCCCGAAGTCGCACCTTGCCTTCGGCCACGGCATCCACCGCTGTGTCGGTGCGGAGCTGGCCCGGATGGAGCTGCGGATGGCATTCCCGGCCCTGGTGCGCCGCTTCCCGGAGATGCAGCTCGCCTCCCATGACCTCGGCTTCCGCGAGAGCTCAATCGTCTATGGCGTCGAGACGGTGCCTGTCCTCCCGGGGCCGGCGGTGCGCTGACCCGTAGCCCCGAATCAGGATCAGTCGGCCAGGAAGGCTTCGGTCCGGATGATCTCGTCGTCGAGCTGGCTGCGTTGGTCCCGGGTGAGGTCACGGAACAGGTCGATGCTGATCCGGTCGCCCTCGACACGCCAGAGGCCCTCGAGCATGCCGTCCACGAAGACCGTGTTGGCCACGCCGCCGTTGGGTCCGGCCCATCGTTTCCTGGCCGCGGGGGTGGTCACCCGGTCCCGGCCGGCGTGGGCAAGCCACACGTTGTCATAGGTCCCGAGCAGGCGGACCGGTGCCGGCTCGTCGCCGTCGTGGATCGGCGCGTCGGGTACGTCGTACAACGTCCTGCCGGACTCATCGGTGTGAGTCACCAGGTCGTCCATCGCCTTGACCACGGCCGCGATGCCGGTCACGCCCGACCACGCGGTGACGTCGGCGGCCCTCGCAGGCCCGAAGGCGCGCAGGAAGCGGCGCACGATCTCGGCAGGGTTTGGCTCGATGAACGGGCGTCCGAGCCACCGATCGACGTGCTGGTAGACCACGCCGCCGGACTGTCTCCAGCCACCGCGCGGAGGCAGCTGCGCCAGCGGCTGATTGATCCGGGCCAAGTTGGTCAGCGCCGTCGGAGGGGTGTCGGAGAAGCGCGCGGCGAGTCCGGCGCCGAGCTCCTTGCCGGTCAGTGGTCCCTCGGACAGGAGGTCACTGACCGAGGCGTTGAACTCGACGGTGTCGAGGTGCAGCGCCGGAGCGGAGCCCTGGCTGGACCCGCGTTCCCGTTCCTGCGCCGGTCGGGTCCACTGCCGCAGGGCCAGGGCGTCGTCCGCGGTGAGGAGGTGGATGGTCCCGCGCATCGTGAGCAGCCGGACCAGGGTGCGGTCCTCCAGCCCCCGGGTGACCGACCTCGGGTCGATCTCCTCCACCCGGGAGGCCAGCGACAGGAAAGGGGACAGGTTCTCCTGGGCCTGCAGCCCGATGAGGCGGGCCGCCAGCTCCTGCACGGAGCACTGGGTCCGGGCCAGCAGTTGTTGTCGGCCCAGCAGGGTCCGGTTGAGATCCCTCGGCCCCAACCTCACTTGACCGTGATGGTCTTCGTGTCGAGGTGTGGGCCACCGCCCTCGCCACCGCTCGGGTCGTCGTTCTGGGCGCGGAAGGTGTACTCACCCGGCTCGAGACCCGAGACGTTGACCTGGGCCTTCCAGGCGAACAGCTTGTTCTGTCCCCAGCCGGCCGCGGTGGTGAAGCCGTCCTTGACGACCTTGTCGCCTTGGAGGATCTGCCACTGGACCGTCGCCTCGAAGCTGTTGTTGGCGCCGGTCGCGGTGAACTTGCCCGAGACGGTGGAGCCCTCAGCAGGTGCGGTGATGCTCATCATCGACAGCGTCCTGAGCACTGGCTTGTTCCCGACCGGCTCGGCCGTGGGGACGCCGTACACTTGGTCGATCGGGTTCCCGTCGACCTCGAACTGCACGGGCAGGCGTTTCTGGGCGACGGCCTGAGCCGTGTAGACGACCTGCTGGACGGCGAGTCCGGCATCCTGCTTCGACATGCCTGAGGGGCGGGTGCTCACCGAGTCGGACGCGAGGCCGACCCGGATGACGTCGCCGTCGACCTCGGCGCTCTTGATCGCCGGGTCGCCCTGTGGCCAGGCGGAGCGGTAGTCGGGGTCGAGCGGCTGGCCGGCGGTCGCCTCGCTGAGTGCGGCCAACAGTTCGTCGGAGGCGCTGGAGGGGCGGAACTCGCGGTAGAGCCGCGGACCCTGCGGGGTGTCGCCGACGTAGTAGGCCGGCAGCGCGCCCGACTCCGGAGCGACGGGGGTCTCGGTGGCTGTCGGGTCCTCGGTGGATGGCTCCCCGCCCTCTTGGCTGGGGTCGGCGCTGGACGGGTCCTGCGTGGGCGCCTGGCTCTCGCCGGAGCTGGCCGCCGGTGTGGGCTCCTCGTCGTCCCCGCCGAGCTGGCCCCCGGCGAACGCGATGGCAGTGATGATGGCTGCGGTGGCGATGATGGCGCCACCGGCGCCGAGGATCCAGGGCTTGCGGGAAGTCATCTGGGTCACCTTCGTTCGATTGCGGATGGATGCGAGACGGTCCTGCGGCTCGACGTTCTCGACTGCGTCCGAGAGCAGTTCGTGGAGCCGGGGATCCTCGGGGTGGGGACCGGTCATGGTGATTCCTCCAGGAACTCGCCCAGATGTTTGCGCAGGGCTTCGGCACCACGCGACGCGTGGCTCTTGACGGCGCCCCGGCTGATGCCGAGGGCTTCGGCGATCTGTGCTTCGGACAGCTCGCTGTAGTAGCGCAGCGCGAGCACCTCCCGCTGCCGGCGGGGGAGCGCTGCGAGCGCGTCGAGTACGGCGCTGCGCCGGGCCTGGTCCAGCACGGCGGCGTCGGCCGGTGGCGCGGTGCGCTCACCCAGACCGCGCTCGCGGGCGACGTGGCGGTCCACGACACCGCGGTGTCGGATCACCGAGCGGGAGCGGTTCACCACGGCCTGGCGGAGGTAGGCGAGGCCCTTCTCCGGGTCGCGCAGCTTGCGCCAGCGCTCATGCATGGCCACGAAGGCGTCTTGGACGACTTCCTCCGCCGTGCCGACATCGCGGACGAGCAACACCGAGAGCCGGACCAGCGAGCGCCAGTGGGCGGCGTAGAGCTGCTCGAGAGCGTCGTCGGCGTCCCACGTCTGACTGCGCGCGGTCACCGCGCGGGCCGGAATCGTCGAGATCGCATGGTTGCTCACGGTAGTGGCACGCGCGAGCAGCGACGTTGGTTTACCTGCCCGGCACGCCGTGTCGGGGCCGAACTCGCCCAGAATCTGGCTGACCGGCGCTCTGGCGAGCTGGTTATGCTCGATCCATGACGACGCCAGCTCCGAAGGACGACTGCATCTTCTGCAAGATCGTGGCCGGCGAGCTGCCGGCCGAGATCATCCACGCGACCGAGCTCTGCGTTGCGTTCCGCGACCTCGAGCCCCAGGCGCCGACCCATGTCCTGGTGATCCCGCGCAGCCACTACGAGAACGCCGCCGAGCTCAGCCACTGGGAGCCGGCGGCCCTCACCGACCTGATCGCCACCGCCCAGGCGGTCGCGGAGACCGAGGAGCTCGGCGAGGGGTATCGGATGGTCTTCAACACCGGTGCCGCCGCCCAGCAGAGCGTCTTCCACGCCCACCTGCACGTTCTCGGCGGGCGAACGATGACCTGGCCCCCGGGGTGAGCGAAACTCGGTGTGACCCGGGCCCGGGCTCGCCGTAGCATGGATGCACGATGACAGCCCCTCAGAACCCAGCCGACCAGAACTCGCCCGGCAACAGTGCTGCGACCACGCGTCACACCGTGGTGGTCCCGCCCAGTGTCAACATGGTCAGCCTCCTCGGCGCCGCGGACGAGCACCTCTCCCTGATCGAGGATGCATTCGGTGCCGACGTGCACGTCCGGGGGAACGAGATCACCCTGCACGGCGAGCCCTCCGAGATCGCACTGGTCGAGCGGCTCCTCGGTGAGCTCGTGACGATCATCCGGACCGGGCAGGGGGTCACCAACGAGACCATCGAGCGGGTGGTCTCGATGCTGCGGGCCGAGACCAGCGAGCGTCCCGCTGAGGTGCTCAGCCTCAACATCCTCTCCAACCGCGGACGCACGATCCGGCCCAAGACGCTGAACCAGAAGCGCTACGTCGACTCCATCGACAAGCACACGATCACCTTCGGGATCGGCCCGGCCGGAACCGGCAAGACCTATCTCGCGATGGCCAAGGCGGTCCAGGCGCTGCAGGCCAAGAACGTCAACCGGATCATCCTGACCCGCCCTGCGGTCGAGGCCGGCGAACGTCTCGGCTTCCTGCCCGGCAGCCTCACCGAGAAGATCGACCCTTACCTGCGCCCGCTCTACGATGCGCTTCACGACATGCTCGACCCCGAACTCGTGCCCAAGCTGCTCGCGGCCGGCACGATCGAGGTGGCGCCGCTGGCGTTCATGCGTGGCCGCTCGCTCAACGACTCCTTCATCATCCTCGACGAGGCCCAGAACACCTCGCCCGAACAGATGAAGATGTTCCTGACCCGGCTCGGCTTCGGCTCCAGAATGGTCGTCACCGGAGACGTCACCCAGGTCGACCTGCCCTCCGGGGTCAAGTCCGGGCTGCGGATCGTCGAGGACATCCTTGAAGGCCTGGAGGACGTGTCGTTCAACCGGCTCACCAGCCACGACGTCGTCCGTCACCGTCTGGTCGGCAAGATCGTGGCGGCCTACGACGAGTTCGATGCCCGCCCCCCGTCTCGGAAGGACCAGCAGCGTTGACCATCGAGGTGCTTGACGAATCCGGCCATGAGGTCGATGTGGCGGAGCTCTCGGTCCTGGCCCGGTTCGTGATGGACCAGATGCGGGTCCACCCGATGGCTGAGCTCTGCATCAAGGCGGTCGACGAGGCCACCATCACCGAGCTGAACGAGCGGTGGATGGCCAAGGAGGGCTCCACCGACGTGCTCGCCTTTCCGATGGACGAGCTGCGCCCCGGACTGGTCAACGAGGAGCCCGAGGAAGGTGTCCTGGGTGACCTCGTGCTCTGCCCGGTCGTCGCGGAGAGGCAGGCCCACACCGCCGGCCACACCACCTTGGCGGAGATCGAGCTGCTGACCGTGCACGGGATCCTGCACCTGCTCGGTTACGACCACGCCGAGCCCGAGGAGCACAAGG
Source organism: Nocardioides sp. (assembly GCA_030452025.1). Classification (GTDB taxonomy): domain Bacteria; phylum Actinomycetota; class Actinomycetes; order Propionibacteriales; family Nocardioidaceae; genus Nocardioides. The sequence continues at coordinate 6,658 of JAKDNC010000147.1, forward strand.
AGATGTTCGGTCTCCAGGACCAGCTCCTGGCGGCGTGGCGCGCCCGATGAGTTCTGTCGATCTCTGGCCACTGGTCTCGACCGCGGTCCTCGTGGTCTTCGCCGGGGTCTTCTCAGCCGCCGACGCCGCGCTCGCGTCGTTCTCCCACGCCCGCGCCGAGGAGCTCCGGGCGGAACGGAAGGCCGGCGCCAAGCAACTGCTGCGGATCCTCGACGACGCCCCGCGTTACCTCAACACTGCGCTGCTCCTGCGCATGTTCTGCGAGGTGTCCGCCATCGTCCTGGCGACTCGTCTGGTTGCCCAGGTGACGACCGGATTCTGGGTCACCGTCCCGGTCGCGATCGTGGTCATGGTGGTCGTCTCGTTCGTGATCATCGGCGTCGCCCCGCGAACCCTCGGTCGACAGCACAGCGAGTTCGTGGCGCTCTTCACGGCCGGACCCCTGCAGATGGTCACCCGGGTGCTCGGCCCGATCCCGCGGGTGCTGATCCTGCTCGGCAACGCGCTCACTCCAGGGAAGGGATTCCGTGAGGGCCCCTTCTCGACGGAGACCGAGCTGCGTGAGCTGGTCGACATGGCCGAGGCCTCGAGTGTGATCGAGGAGGGTGAGCGAAAGATGATCCACTCCGTCTTCGAGCTCGGAGACACCACTGTCCGCGAGGTGATGGTCCCGCGCAACGACGTGGTCTTCGTCGAGCGTTTCAAGAATCTGCGTCAGGCCACGTCGCTGTTCCTGCGCAGCGGCTACTCACGGATGCCGGTGGTCGACGAGAACCTCGACGACATCGTCGGGTTCGCCTACCTGAAGGACCTCTCACGCCGCGTCTTCGACAACGCCGACGGAGAGACCGTCGAGCGGGTCGACCAGTGGATGCGGGTGGCTCACTACGTGCCCGACAGCAAGCCGGCCGACCAGCTCCTCGCCGAGATGCAGGCCCGTCGCCAACACATCGCGGTGGTCGTGGACGAATACGGCGGCACCGCCGGCATCGTGACCATCGAGGACGTGCTCGAGGAGATCGTCGGCGAGATCACCGACGAGTACGACGAGGGCGAGATCGCGATCGAGGTGCTCGAGGACGGCCGGACCCGGGTGTCGTCCCGCTACCCGGTCGACGATCTCGACGAGCTCTTTCCCGGGCAGGTCCAGGTGGACGAGGACGTCGACAGCGTCGGCGGGCTGATGGCCAAGGAGCTCGGCCGCGTCCCCATCCACGTGTCTATCGTGGAGAGCCACGGGCTCCGCTTCGAGGCCGAGGACTCAACCGTGCGACGCAACCGGATCGCGA
>JAKDNC010000148.1 GCA_030452025.1 Nocardioides sp.
TCGACGCCTGCTCGGCAGCGGATGCCGCCCAGTCATTCCTCGGGATCGACGGTGAAGGACGCGCCTCGCTCGTCTCGACCCAGGGCAATCCGGACACGCACGTGATCCTGCGCGGCTCCTCGGCGGGGCCCAACTACTCCACCGAGGAGGTGGCCGCGACCCGGGCGAGCCTGGCGGAGGCCGGACTGAACCCGCGCGTGGTGGTCGACGCCAGTCACGGCAACAGCGGGAAGTCCCACGTCCGCCAGGCCGAGGTCGCCAGGGAGTTGGCCTCCCGGGTGGCCGAAGGCGACTCGGGGATCGCCGGGGTGATGCTCGAGTCGTTCCTCGTGGCAGGGGCCCAGAAACTGGACGTCACCCCCGGGCGCGGCGGGCTGGGCGGTCTGGGCGGTCTGGTCAGGGGACAGAGCGTCACCGATGCCTGCATGGACTGGGAGACCACCGAAGACGTGCTCGACGCCCTGTCGGCGCGGTGATCTAGGTTCGTCGTCATGAGCAGCAAGCAGAAGACACGCTCGGCCTACCGCTGCAGCGAGTGCGGGTGGGAGACCGCGAAGTGGGTCGGCCGTTGCGGCGAGTGCCAGGCCTGGGGATCGGTCGCCGAGGTCGGCGTCGTCGTGGCACGGGCCCAGGCCGGTCCGGTCAGCGCGCCAGCGGTGCCGATCGGCCAGGTCTCGATCGAACATGCCACCACCCGCAGCAGCGGAGTCGCCGAGCTGGACCGGGTGCTCGGCGGTGGGCTGGTGCCTGGAGCCGCGATCCTGCTGGCCGGCGAGCCGGGGGTCGGCAAGAGCACGCTGCTGCTCGAGGTCGCCGCCCAGACCGCGGCTGCCTCCCGGCGCACGCTCTACATCACCGGCGAGGAGTCTGCCTCGCAGGTCCGGATGCGCGCGAACCGGACCGATGCAGTCAAGGACGAGCTCTACCTGGCTGCGGAGACAGATCTGGGGGCGGTGCTGAGCCACATCGAGGAGGTCCGTCCTGACCTGATCGTCGTCGACTCCATCCAGACCATCGGCGCGGCCGACGCGGACGGCGTGCCGGGCGGGGTCAGCCAGGTCAAGGAGGTGGCCGCTGCGCTGGTGCGGGTGGCCAAGACCCGCAACATCACCACGATCATCGTCGGCCACGTCACCAAGGACGGCTCGATCGCCGGACCCCGGGTCCTCGAGCACGTCGTCGACGTGGTGCTCGGCTTCGAGGGTGACCCGAGCACCCGGTTCCGGATGCTCCGGGCGATGAAGAACCGGTTCGGCCCCGTCGACGAGGTCGGCTGCTTCGACCTCTCGGCCGAGGGGATCACCGCCGTGGTCGACCCGACCGGGCTCTTCGTGGAGAACCACCACCAGCAGGTCCCCGGGACCTGCGTCGCGGTCAGCATGGAGGGCCGCCGGCCGCTGCTGGCCGAGGTGCAGTCACTGGTCGCTCCCTCCCCCACCGAGAAGCCCCGGCGCACCACCTCCGGGCTCGACGGGTCGCGGGTCGCGATGGTGCTCGCGGTCCTGCAACAGCACGGCGGGCTCAAGCTCTTCAACAAGGACGTCTTCGCCTCCACGGTCGGCGGAGCCAAGCTGACCGAGCCTGCCACCGACCTGGCCATCGCGGTCAGCCTGGCCTCGGCCGCCTACGGCCGGCCGGCACCCCAGGGCATCGTGGCGATGGGCGAGCTCGGCCTGGCCGGGGAGCTGCGCCGGGTGCGCGACCTCCCCCAGCGGCTGGCCGAAGCGGCCCGGCTCGGCTTCGAGTACGCCGTCGTCCCGAGCGATCGCAGCACCGCGAAGTCCCGCAGATCGGGCGAGGAGCGGATGGTCGAAGGACTCAAGGTGATTGACGTGCCAGACATCTTCTCGGCGCTGCGGCTGCTCGGCTTCGCTGGAGGTGGCGCCAGCACACCGGTTTCTTGACACGTGTGACCTAGACTGGCGCGACGCCAAGCCAGCCGAACGGGGAGAACGTGGTCAACATCGAGCGCTCGGAGGACACCCTCCGACTGCGCGCAACCCTTGCCTCGATCGCACCGGGGACCGCGCTTCGCGACGGTCTCGAGCGAATCCTTCGCGGGCGGACCGGGGCGCTGATCGTCCTCGGCCTGGACCCGACCGTGGAGTCGATCGCCACCGGCGGCTTCACCCTTGACGTCCCGTTCACCGCCACCGGGCTGCGTGAGCTGGCCAAGATGGACGGGGCGATCATCGTGGACTCGGAGATCTCCAACATCCACCAGGCCGCCGTACACCTGATGCCCGACCACACGATTCACTCCGCGGAGACCGGGACCCGGCACCGCACAGCCGACCGGGTCGCGAAGCAGACGGGGTTTCCGGTCATCTCGGTCTCGCAGTCGATGCAGATCATCGCCGCCTACGTCGGCGAGACCCGTCACGTCCTCGAGGACGGGGGCCAGATCCTCTCCCGCGCCAACCAGGCGCTGGCCACCCTGGAGCGCTACAAGTTGCGCCTCGACGAGGTCTCCAGCACCCTTTCCGCGCTCGAGATCGAGGACCTGGTCACCGTCCGCGATGTCACGGTGGTCGCCCAACGCCTCGAGATGGTCACCCGGATCGCCCGCGAGATCGAGGACTACGTGCTCGAGCTGGGCACCGACGGGCGACTGCTCTCGCTCCAGCTCGAGGAGCTGATCACCGGCGTCGACGCTGAACGAGAGCTGGTGATCCGTGACTACCTGCCCAGCGGTCGCCGGGCCCGCAGCGCCGACACCGTCCTGACCCGGCTCACTGCGCTCAACGCCACCGAGCTGGTCGACCAGGCTGCGGTCGCCAAGGCGATGGGGCTCGGCGCCACCGAACACCTCGACGGGGCGGTCGCCCCCCGCGGCTACCGCCTGCTGGCCAAGGTGCCACGGCTGCCCTCCTCAGTGGTGGACCGGCTCGTCGGCCACTTCGGCACGCTCCAGAAGCTGCTCTCGGCCGGCATCGATGACCTGCAGAGCGTGGAGGGCGTCGGTGAACTCCGCGCCCGCAGCGTGCGCGAGGGCCTCTCCCGGCTGGCCGAGTCCAGCATCCTCGAGCGCTACGTCTGAGCCTCGCACCACCCACCAGCGCCGACTCGGCGCGAGTTGACACAAATCCCTGCCGAGTCGGCGTGAGTTGACGACGACCTGACGTCAACTCGTGCCGACTCGGGGTAGTTCAGTGCAAGTTCGTGCCGAGTCGGCGGGGTCAGCCGTTCGGCTCGACGGCCCCGCTGGGTGGGGTGGTGGGCCGGGTCTTGGGAGCGCTCGGCGTCCGGGTCTCGGAGGGCTCGGCGGGCGTGGAAGGCTTGGACTCGTCGCTCTTGTTCGGCTTGGGCCGCACGGTCTTGAAGATCTTCTCCGGCCGCGGCTTGACCAGCGCGAACTGGACGTCACTCGGCTCGCCACCGAAGGGCGCCGCCACCACGTGGTAGGCGCCGGGCATCGCCCAGCCCGTCGTGCGGCTGCACTCCTCGTCGGAGCGCTTGCCGTTCCACTCGAACGTCGCCGTGGCCGGCTTGGCGGAGCGAACGACGACGTCCTGCTCCTCGATCCTGGGACACTGCTGGCTCGACCAGATCATGTCGGAGCCGGAGGTGATCTTGAGGGCCAGCGTCTCGTTGGAGACCGTCCATGTGCAGGCGTCGACGGTGCCACTGACGGTCAGCGGGATCTGGATGGGGTCGTTGGCCCTGACCCGCTTCAGGTCGGCCTCGACAGTGAGATCAGCGGCATCACAGGGGCCGTCCGGCTTCGCCAGCGGCGTCCGGGTCGGCTTGGCCTTCGACCCCTTCCTGCGGGGCCGGGTCGTCTCACCCGCATCGTCCGCGCCGCCAGTCGAGCTGCTCTGGCTCGTTTCGCCCGCGACGCCGACGGCCTGGTCCTCTGACTTCCCGTCGCTGCCCCCGCCGAGGAGGCGGGCGAGGCCGAAGACCAGGATGAAGGCGGTGCCGAGCACAAGTGCCCGTCGCACCCAGTAGATGCGGGCCGGCAGCGGGCCCTGCGGACGGGTCACGGGAGTCATGGAGCCACGTTAACCAGCCCGGAGGCCCCTATCGGTGAGCAACGCCGGTGAGTGCTCAGAGCCAATCAATGTCGATGCTCCGGCTCAGGGCGCCGGAACTTCTACAACGATCCCGGAGCGCCGCGCATCCCTACGGGCGCTAGCCTGTCCCCCGACATGAGCGACCTTCACCAGCCCGTGCTCGAGTGGTACGACGAACACGCCCGCGACCTGCCCTGGCGGCGTACCACCGCGAGCGTCTGGTCGGTGATGGTCTCCGAGTTCATGCTTCAGCAGACGCCGGTTGTGCGGGTCCTGCCGGTCCACGCGGCCTGGCTGGAGCGCTGGCCGACGCCGGCCGACCTGGCTGCGGAGGAGCCTGGCGCGGCATTGCGGGCGTGGGGGCGACTGGGCTACCCGCGCCGTGCGCTGCGGCTGCACACCGCGGCCGTCGCGATCGTGGAGCGCCACGGTGGCGCGGTGCCGGACTCTCACGATGACCTGCTGGCCCTGCCCGGCGTCGGCGACTACACCGCCGCTGCGATCGCTTCCTTCGGGTTCGGCCAGCGTCACGTGGTCCTGGACACCAACGTCCGACGGGTCTTCGCACGAGCGGTCACCGGCGCGGAGTTCCCCGCCAACTCCCTCACGCGGGCCGAGCGCGATCTGGCCGCCACGCTCCTGCCCGAGGACGAGGCCACCGCCGCCACCTGGGCCGTCGCGGTGATGGAGCTCGGCGCGCTGGTCTGCGTGGCCAACGCCCCGAAGTGCGGCCAGTGCCCACTCTCCGACCGCTGCGCATGGGTGGCGTCCGGCCGACCGGCGTACGACGGGCCGCCCCGACGTGGCCAGACCTATGCCGGCACCGACCGCCAGGTGCGCGGGCGGCTGCTGGGCATGGTCCGTGATCATGAGGGGCCGGTGACCAAGGCCCGGCTCGATCTGGTGTGGGACGACCAGGTGCAGCGGGACCGGGCGCTGTCCAGCCTGGTCTCCGACGGACTGCTGGTGCCCGAGGGCGAGCGCTACCGGCTGCCCTGACTCGACCGGCGCGCGGCTCAAAGTGCGCCCGCACGAAATCTGAAAAGAACCGCCCGGCTGAATGGTTCAACCGGGCGGTTCCATCGTTCAGCGAGGGGCTCTCACTCCTCAGGATCCTTCTGCACATCCACGGGACCGTCGCTGTCGTCGGGTCCCTCGACCACCTCGCCGGCGACGACGTCCGCCGTCTCCACGGGCATGGAATCCGGGACACCGCTGACCTTCTGGCCCCTGAAGCTGAACTTCGCCTCACGCCCTTCACCCTCGACGTCGACCAGCACGATCTGGCCGGGGCCGACCTCGCCGAAGAGCATCTTCTCCGCGAGCACGTCCTCGATCTCGCGTTGGATGGTGCGCCGCAACGGACGGGCACCGAGCACCGGGTCGAAGCCCCGAGTGGCCAGGAGTCGCTTGGCGGCCGTGGTCAGCTCCAGGGACATGTCGCGGTCCTTGAGACGACCCTCGACCAGGTCGACCATGTTGTCGACCATGCTGACGATCTGCTCCTGCGAGAGCGGCGGGAACACGATGACCTCGTCCACACGGTTGAGGAACTCCGGACGGAAGTGCTGCTTGAGCTCTTCGGAGACCTTGTTCTTCATCCGGTCGTACGACGACCCGTCACCCTGCTGCTGGAAGCCGAGGTTCTGGCCCTTGGAGATGTCGCGGGTGCCGAGGTTCGTGGTCATGATGATGACGGTGTTCTTGAAGTCGACCACGCGGCCCTGCGAGTCGGTCAGGCGACCTTCCTCGAGAATCTGCAACAGGGAGTTGAAGATGTCTGGGTGGGCCTTCTCGACCTCGTCGAAGAGCACCACGGAAAACGGCTTGCGGCGCACCTTCTCGGTGAGCTGGCCGCCCTCTTCGTAGCCGACGTAGCCGGGGGGCGAACCGAAGAGCCGCGAGACCGTGTGCTTCTCGGCGAACTCGGACATGTCGAGCTGGATGAGCGCATCTTCGTCGCCGAAGAGGAATTCGGCCAGCGACTTGGACAGCCAGGTCTTCCCGACACCGGACGGGCCGGCGAAGATGAACGAACCGCCGGGGCGCTTCGGGTCCTTCAGGCCGGCACGGGTACGACGGATCGCTCGCGAGAGCGCCTTGACTGCCTCTTCCTGGCCGATGACGCGCTTGTGCAGCTCGGTCTCCATGTTGAGCAGCCGCGAGGACTCCTCCTCGGACAGCTTCACGATCGGGATGCCGGTCGCGACGGCGAGGACCTCGGCGATGAGCTCCTCGTCGACCTCGGCCACGACGTCCATGTCGCCGGCGCGCCACTGCTTCTCGCGCTCGGCCTTCTTCAAGGTCAGCTGCTTCTCCTCGTCACGGAGGGAGGCAGCGGCCTCGAAGTCCTGACCGTCGATCGCGGCTTCCTTGCGCTCGCGCACCTCGGCCACCTTCTCGTCGAACTCGCGAAGGTCCGGCGGAGCGGTCATCCGGCGGATCCGCAAGCGGGAGCCGGCCTCGTCGATGAGGTCGATCGCCTTGTCCGGCAGGAACCGGTCGGAGATGTAGCGGTCTGCCAGGGTCGCCGCGGAGACCAGTGCCTCGTCGGTGATCGTGACGCGGTGGTGTGCTTCGTAGCGGTCACGCAGTCCCTTGAGCATCTCGATCGTGTTCGCGATCGAGGGCTCGTTGACCTGGATCGGCTGGAAGCGGCGCTCGAGGGCGGCGTCCTTCTCGAGGTGCTTGCGGTATTCGTCGAGCGTGGTCGCACCGATGGTCTGCAGCTCCCCACGGGCCAGCATCGGCTTGAGGATGCTCGCCGCGTCGATGGCACCCTCAGCGGCGCCGGCGCCGACCAGGGTGTGGATCTCGTCGATGAACAGCACGATGTCGCCGCGGGTGCGGATCTCCTTGAGCACCTTCTTCAGGCGCTCCTCGAAGTCACCGCGGTAGCGGGAGCCCGCGACCAGGGCGCCGAGGTCAAGGGTGTAGATCTGCTTGTCCTTCAGCGTCTCGGGGACGTTGCCCTTGACGATGTCCTGGGCCAGGCCCTCCACGATTGTCGTCTTGCCGACTCCGGGTTCACCGATCAGGACAGGGTTGTTCTTCGTGCGGCGGGACAGGATCTGCATGACCCGCTCGACCTCCTGGCCGCGACCGATCACCGGGTCGAGCTTGCCCTCGCGGGCGGCCTGGGTGAGGTTCTGGCCGAACTGGTCGAGGACCAGGGAGGACGAGGGGGCGTCCCCGCCGCCGACTCCGGCGGTCTGGCCACCGCCCTGATTCTCTTTGCCCTGGAAGCCGGAGAGGAGCTGGATGACCTGCTGGCGGACCCGGTTGAGGTCGGCGCCGAGCTTCTGCAGCACCTGGGCGGCAACGCCCTCACCTTCACGGATCAGGCCGAGCAGGATGTGCTCGGTCCCGATGTAGGAGTGCCCGAGCTGCAGCGCCTCGCGCAGGGACAGCTCGAGGACCTTCTTCGCGCGGGGCGTGAAGGGGATGTGGCCGCTGGGCGCCTGCTGGCCCTGGCCGATGATCTCCTCCACCTGGGCGCGGACGGCCTCGAGCGAGATGTCTAGGCTCTCGAGCGCCTTCGCGGCGACGCCTTCGCCCTCGTGGATGAGTCCGAGCAGGATGTGCTCGGTCCCGATGTAGTTGTGGGAGAGCATGCGTGCCTCTTCCTGGGCAAGCACGACCACCCGGCGGGCTCGGTCTGTGAACCGCTCGAACATGTGCGCACTCCTCAAGCTTTCAGGTACCTGTGCCCCGGACGGAGAGGGCACGGACATTGGTACCAACGTCTCGCTCCACCCTACGTGTTCCCGCCGGGATCCATATCCGCTGTCAGCGAACAGAGCCGAGTCGGCTCATCCTGAGGTCAGTTCGCGCCGACTGGTCGTCAGTGGGCGGCGGCGTAGGCCTCGCGCACCTCGGCGGGGATGCGGCCCCGCTCGGAGCCCTCCCACCCGTTCTCGCG